>JALNZQ010000103.1 GCA_023229165.1 Methanothrix sp. | reverse complement strand
GGGCGCAAACCTGGTGGTGGGCACTACAGGAAAGAGGCTGGATGAGGCGCAGCACCACCTGCGTCTGCACCTGCGCGTGCCCTGCTTCACCCCAGCCGAGCTGGCGGAAAAGCTGGCGGGAAAAGAGGGAACTGTGGCGCTGCTCCTGGGAAGAGAGGACTGCGGCCTGAATTCCGAGGAGCTGGCTCTCTGCGACATGCTGGTCTCCATTCCCACCAGCAGCGAGTATCCAGTCATGAACCTCTCCCATTCTGCCGCCGTGCTCTTCTACGAGCTGTCCCAAACCGATAATGCAGACGGCAGCAACGTGGAGATGGCCGGCGGAGAGAGTCTGGCTCTGCTGCAAGACAAGACAAGATCGCTCCTCGCAGAGATCTGCTATCCCTGGCACAAGGTGGATTTTACGCTGCTCATGCTGCGGCGCATCCTGGGCCGGGCGGAACTGACGGAGCGAGAGGCGCGCACACTGCTGGGCCTGATAAAGAGAATCCGCTGGCGAATAAATGAAATAAAATAATTCACCGTCTGCAGCAGCTGCCTCTCCCACCCTCCAGGGTCTCGGCGGTCTTCATGGCGGCCGCAGCTTCCTTTCTCCGGCCCAGGCACTGCAAGGCTAGCGCCATATTGTACCAGGCCCCAGAAAAATAAGCGTCTGCGGCAATGGCCGCCTCAAAGCAGCTTAATGCCTCTGCATATTTTTTTTGCTGGGCTAAAACCATGCCCTTGTTGCTCAGAGCCTGCTTATGCGAAGGCGTGAGCTTAAGGACCTCCTCGAAGCACTGCTGGGCTTCAGGGAAGCGTTCCAGGCTGGCCAGGACCAGGCCCTTGTTGTTCCAGGCGTCGATCAGGGTCCCATCGATGCCCAATGCGTGATCGTATGCTTTGATCGCCTCTTGTCCCTGCCCGCTGTTGCATAGCTCATTTCCCTTCTCCAGCCAGAAGCCGGCGGACTGCATTTCACTGGCAGATGGCATCATGAGTACGGAAAAGGCCTGAATTGGAGAGAACATAACCTGGTGGATTGTCTCTCAATGCAAAAAGGTTTCGAGCAAAGAGATAGATCGCAAGCCCTGCTGGTAATTGTGGTGCAGCTACTCCTGCCTCTTCGCCCTCTTGAAGGCGTCCTCCACAGCATCCCGAATGATGTAGCCGCCCTTGTGCAGCACTGTGTCTCCCAGCTCCGTGTCCCGCTCCATCGATCCCGTGCAGGGGTAGGCATGATGCGCCTCAGAGATCCTCTCCCGAATGTCGGGCTGATCCGGCTCCAGGCCCAGCAGGCGCTTAGCCACAAACCAGGTGGAACCGCAGGGCGCGCTGCGCAGCACATTGGCCGCCAGGATGTGGTCTTTTCCCTCCCGGCTGCTTTGCACAGTCACATCGATTAAGGGATCGCCAATTCCCGCCTCGGTGAGAAAGGCATAAATGTTCGGCTTGGCCGGATCGGGACGAAGGGCACAGAAAGGCTTGGCAAAGGCCGCCTCCATGCCCAGCTCCGCTGCCTTTTCCTCCAGCTGCATTCTCTGGCCCAAAGGAAGCTGGCTGGGCGACTCCGATCCACCTACAATGCCCTTCACCCCAGCCTCCTTGAGCTTGGGAAGAAGGCCGAAGAGAATGTCGGGATGAACATTTATAACGAGAGCAATGTCCGCAGCAGGAATATTCTGGGGCAGGAGCGGCTCAACATCATCAATGAAGTCGCCTAAAGTTGCCGGATCGGGCATCTCCACCAGGGAAACAATATTCTCGGCATAGCCCGGACGGACATTCCTGCACTGGGTGCAGGCCTCGCCGCAGGAGATGCAAAATCCCGAATAGTTGATGAGGTTGCCCACCACCCTCTCACCAAATTCGCCATTGTAGAATACGACCAGTTTCAAGCCTTCACCACACTTTCAATAATAGCATCAATGTCTTTAATATCAAAGTATTTAGACGTGAGCGTTTCTGCAAAGATACCATTGCCGGCTGGCAAATAGCGCTTTCCATATTATTATTAGAAAAAAAATTGGGTATTTCAGGCCGCCTTTGCCTGGCCGGCAGCGGCCCTGGCCGCATAGAGGATAGCGCAAAAGCCCAGGCTCATGGCGATCAATGAAACCAGACCGCCCACCAAGGGCAGCAAGTAGAGCACATTGAGGATAACAAATCCGATTATGAAGCAGACCAGATCTCCCTGCTTGATCTTAGCCCGCTCGCTGATCCATTTGCCTAAACTGAAGGAGACGAAGGTCCCGCTGAGCATGAGGGCTGCGAAGAATAGCAGAGTTGAGATCAACGCAATTGGCAGGCCCACCACCGTTGCCGCCACCAGCAGAATTGCTATGAATGAGGCGATGATCATAACAAATCCCAGGAAGGTCTTGAGAAGAGTTGAGCGTCTCACCTCGCCGTCCACCGCTTGGATGATGCCGGGCAGATATTTAACCAAAATCAGCCCCAAAATGAAGTAGCCCAGCATGGCCAGCAGGCTGAAGATGTTAAAGCCCATCTCATAATCCTCTCTCTTCGGAGACTGATCTTCTACCTTGTGAAATTTCACCGCGGTCGCCGAGCCGGTATTATTGAATTGATTGGCGCTGACAGTGAGGGTGCCGTTGACCCTTCCCGCGTTAACCACCTGGCCTCCGCCGATGAGAGCGTCTCTTTTTATCGTCTTGCCGGGAAAGATGTTCACCTGGCCGCCCGCAGCCACCAGATTGGTGCCGATGTTGCCGCCCAGGTTGACATTTCCGCCGGCAGCTACAACCTTTCCACCCACATCAGAGTTGAGATAGACCTGGCCCCCGGCAGCGATGACGTCTCCCTTCACCGGGGCATTGATGTTCACCGTGCCACCTGCCACTATGGCCGAGTCCACCGGGGCATTGATGCTCACCATGTTGCCCGCCGCGATAATATCGTCGGCAACCGCCGTGTCTATGGATACGGTATCTCCTGAAAAAACCTGCAATGACTGCCCTGGTGAGCAGAGCATAACAAGAGTCATCAAAACGAGAATTGCTTTAATACACTTCATCCCATTCACCGTAAATAAATTGGATCTTCTCCAATAAATAACCCGTGTATGCGTTCTATAGCAGTTTTTCGTTTTGTTATTTCTTGAATCAGAAAAGATTTATCATACAATGCAACCGTTGGACTATTGTGAGCAAAAAGGCCTGTAGAATAATTCTTAGGAGAGGCATGGTTTGAAGATCGCAGTGGACATTGACGGGGTTTTGGCAGACCAGGTCAGTGCTGTTCTGTTGGAAATTGAAAAAGATTATGGACAGAAGTATTCCAAGAGCGAGATCAATCGTGCCCACTGGAACTTTGCCGGAATAGAGATCTGGACGGAGATATCCCGGTTGTTGGCCGACCCCGAATACGTTATGAGAGTGCCGCTGATCGAGGGCTCGCAAAAGGCCATAAAGCAGCTTGCCGGGCATGATCTTCTCGTGGTGACGGCCAGACGGCCTAACGCCGAGGAGGCCACCAGAAAATGGCTCTGCTGGCACTTCCCATGCCTGACGCAATATTATCATGCCAGGACCGGCACCAAGCATAATATACCCTCCGACGTGCTGATCGACGACCTGGACATGAACATCGTGGAATTTGTCAAAAGCGATCCCGATCGACGGGGTATTCTTTTCCAGCATCCTTGGAGCTTAAATGATACGGATATCGAAGACTATTCCGACCAGGTATACTATTGCCCTCAGTGGCAAAGTGTAGTTAACGCTATTGATAATATTAGGGGCGATCAACCTTGAAAAAACTGCCTGAACTGCTCGCCCCCGCCGGATCGCCTGAGGCCTTGGCTGCAGCCATTGCCGCGGGAGCCGATGCCGTTTACCTGAGCGGCAAAAGATTTGGGGCGAGAAAATTCGCTGCAAACTTCGATGAGCCGCAGTTAGCTCGGGCTATAGACTACGCTCACCTGCGGGGCGTAAGAGTCTATGTGACAGTCAACACTCTGATAAGAGAGCATGAATTGCCGGATGTGGCCAATTATCTTCTCCGGCTCTACGAGATGGGCGCAGATGCTGTGCTGCTGCAAGACCTGGGCGCTGCCCTAATAGCCCGCCGCGTACTTCCGGAGCTGGAGAGGCACGCATCCACCCAGATGACAATCCATAACAAAGAGGGCGCACTCTGGGCAAACCGAGCCGGATTTAGAAGAGTCGTCCTGGCCAGAGAGGTCGGGCTGGATGAGATAAAAGAGATGAGAAAGGAGACCGCTGCGCAGGGAATCGGCCTGGAGGTTTTCGTGCACGGCGCTCTCTGCTACTCCTACTCCGGGCAGTGCCTTCTCTCCTCGGCCATCGGCGGACGCAGCGGCAACCGGGGCATGTGCGCCCAGCCCTGTAGAAAGCCCTATGTGCTGCTGAGAGGGGAAAAAGACAGCTACGGCAGGCCAGCCTGCCTGGCAGCCCAGCCGCAAAGAGAGCGATTTCTCATATCCACCCGCGACCTTTGCGTCTACAGGCATCTGGACAAGATCGTCCGCTCCCCGGTAGAGTCCCTTAAGATTGAAGGACGGATGAAGTCTGCGGAGTATGTGGCCATCGTAACCAGCATTTACAGAAGAGCCCTGGAGGTCATAGCCGGAGGAAAGTGGTCGCCTTCTTCAGAGGATGAAAGAGACCTGGCCTTATCCTTCAACCGCGACTTCACGGAGGGTCACCTGCTGGGAGCCAGGGATGTCATGGGCCGGGAGATGTCGGACAACCGGGGCATTATCATCGGCAACGTGACCTCCTTCGATGCCCAGAGAGGCGAGGCAGCGGTAAGGCTCACCGGGCCCTTTTGCCCTGAGAAGGGCGACGGTCTGGTCTTTCTGGCTCCAGGCCAGGAGATGGGCCTGGTGGTGCAAAGAGTAGTGCAAAAAGACGGTCTGCTGCGGCTGATGACCCCGAATAGGGTGCGCCCAGGCACCAAAGTCTATCTGACAGGCAGCATAGCTCTGGCCAAAAAAGCGCAGGAGATCATTGATTCTGCCAAAACGGAAATTGCTCTGGATTTAACCATCACCTGGCAAGAGGGCACACCTCTGCTACAGGCCACGCTGGAAGACGGGCGGGCAGTTCTGGTCAAAGCTGACTTTAAAATGGAAAAGGCCAAGAATCAGCCCACTTCCCGGCAGCAGATTGAATCGCAGATGCAGCGAACGGGTGGAACGCCCTTTGTCGTCCGCAAGATAACCATGGACTACGGCGGGGATCTTTTCGCCCCCCTGGGTGCCCTAAACCAACTGCGGCGCGATCTTTTAGAAAAGGTGCAAGAGGCACTTTTAGAAAAGAGACGCCCCACAAAGGAGAAGGTCGACAAAGCTAGAGATATATTGAAAGAGATCAACCTGTCTGCTTCGGCTCCCACCGCCGCCCCGGGCTCTTCAGTGGACCGCATACCCACACTGGCCGTCTATACCGACAGCCTGGAGACGGTGAGGGGCGCCGTAGATGGTGGATGCAGGCGGGTTTATTTTGAGCCCGTCTTGGGATGGGAGGAGAAAAATCGGGCAACAAAAGCCAAAAAGCTGATAGAAGAGGCAAAGGCCATCTGCGGAGATGCAAAGCTGATCTGGAAGTGGCCCAAAATCACGCACGCCGATTTCTTCAAGTTCGCCGGGCCGCTTCTGGCAGCGGTTATGGTCGATGGGATCATGGTGGAGAACGTAGGCGCCGTGCAGGCCGCTATAGAGGCCGCCCCAACCGTCCATCTTTATGGTGGCTCAGGCTTGAATGTCTGCAATCACCTGACTGTACAGGCATTAGCTCCGCCCTTAGGGCTACTCACCCTCTCGTCGGAGCTGTCTGCCCGACAACTGGCCGATACCGTCGCTGCTGTGCGACTTATTTCGGACGCGCACCAAATGGAGCTGATGGTGCAAGGCAACCTGGAGGTAATGGTAGCCGAGGACTGCATGCCCCTTCCAGACAAAAGAGAATATGATCCAAAAGAATTCTGGGGCCTGCAGGACATGAGACGCATCTTTCCCCTGCGCCTGGATGATGATCGGAGGACGCACATCTTTAACTCAGCCGAGACCTGCCTGCTGGACCAGATGCCCGAGATATTCGCAATCGGCCTGGATGGAGTGGCAGTGGACGCGCGGGGCCGGACGCGAGAGTACGCCTGCGGGATGACGCAGATTTATAGAAAGGCGATAGATCTGACGAAGAGAAGAGAAGGGACGCTTCGCCAAGATCTGGAAAGCCTGAAGGAGTCCATCCGGCCCCTGGCCCTGGGAGGCATAACCCACGGTCACTTCCAAAAGGGGCTGAAGGACGAGATATCTTAGAGCTGTACAATTGTGTTTCATCGGCTATTATTACCGATTCAGACATCCTTTCCCGATATGTAGCAACAATAGCCGTAGCTTATCGGCCCGAGCTTAGTGGTCTCGCAGGGAAAATCCGGGCACTGGAAGCAGAGAGCGATGCCCTTTTGAAAAGCGCAGGTGGCGATCTTGCACATCCTGTTCTCACGGGGACGGCAGCCCGCCTCACCATTGGGACACTTGCCCGAAGCCATGCGGGGGCAGGCCTGGCAGGCTATGCCACAAACGCCAATTTTCATTTGAGCGGGCAGATCAGAGGACATAATCAACTACTATCCGGTTCTCGCATACTTTGCCGACAAAGTTCGCCACCCTGGCGTGCTCAGGGTGCTTTTGGTAGCTGTAAAGATCTTCTTTGCTCTCGAATTCTGAAACGAGTACCAGATCATAGGCCACGCTCGCCTCCAAAAAGTTGATGCCCACCTCAAAGAACTTGATCTCACCGATTTTTGGGGGAAGGGCTTCCAGATTTGCCTTCAGCGCCTTGATATTTGCCGCCTTGTCGCTGCCCTCCGCCCATTCCTTGAGCTTGAACATAACGATATGCTTGATCATTCGCAAAAGCCTTCCTGCCACCAGGCACATTTCCTCGTTCGTTGTCACATGCTTAGTTTATAACGATAATGGTTTCCCCCAAAAGAGTACGGCAATTGAAAAGTCCTATCTTTTTTGCGTCAAGCTCTGTCGTCCCAATTCGGTGAGATATACTTTTGAGATGGCATTAGGAAGAGTCAAACTCGACGGGTATTCACCGGTCATAATGTCTACGTGCCCGGATTTCTTCAAAAGCTTTAAACGATTCCCCAGTTCAGTTTCGTCAAGCTTTAAGAACTCATTGACTTTGACGGGACTGACAAAAAGCTTGGGAGAAATGCTATTGATCGCCCCGAGGATCTTCATATCTATATCGTCCATTTATCTCGCCACCATTGTTCTTTATTGCAAAAGATGGATGGCTGAGGCAATAAGGCTTGCCCACAATTGAAGAAGGATAATGAATAAGGAGGGAGGCAAAAGTCATCTGGGTGTAGGAGGGAGAAAATAGGCCATCGACTTTTGCCAATATACTATACGTCAATAGCCGATATTTAAGACTTCCCGTCGAAACGGGTCAAGTGCCGGCACCCTTGCCAATGGAGATAACAGAAAAGAGCGAATCGAGGTCTCAGGCAGGCCAGCGCCGAAAGCCACAGCGTCCTTATGAAGGAGCCAGTCACCGCGAAGTGACAGCCTGACCCCTGCCCGAAGCCCGACTAAAAGCCGGAAGGCGGCAGAGCACTGGAATTTGACACAGCGTCCGTTTTAAAGAAACCCGTTCTAAGGGGCCTCATGCTCGCCCTCCGCCAATGGTTTTTGCCGCGTCCCAAGTCCCGGTCGTGTATTAGCGTGAGAGGTCCCGACAGATTGCTAGGCCGTTTATGGCATGCAACTTTCAGCCGCCGGAATCATTTTGCCTCACAGGCTCGTAGCCGAATGCATTGCCACGAAGGCATGCATCTCCTGAAACAGGGGCCAGAGGTACACCCTGGAAGCGACTCTATACTGCCCCCCGGGGGAGCTGAGTATCCAAATCGCCCCTGCCAACAGAGCATTATCGGAATTACGTTAAGCCCACGACACGCCCGCCAACCCTTGCAGGACGCGACAAACTATGTATATGTTCGTTATAGATATTTGTAGTTTGCGGCTGAGCCAGGAGAGAAGGAGAAAAAGGAGACGAAGGCATTTCCAAACGAGCACTTTTCGTGCCGAAAAATCTCCAGCCTGGCCCTCTACCTAGCGAAGCCCGAGCATCGACCTTCTACCACATTCCCCTTCTAAAAGCGCTTTCAACTTGAATCCGGATGATTTAGACGTCATTCCCCTGGCCAAAGCTCCGTTCCTTGAGGCAATTTCCTGACTTTCAATTTTCTCGCGAGCGCGGCCCTCGCCTCTTTTTCCGATGCATCCCATGCAAATCTCAGATCCACTGCACAATCCATTCCAGCATATCGAAATCGCCACACTGAGGATTTGATCTTCATTCTAATGCCTCATTGATTGATAGGATAGTAGCTTATAGAGTTTATCTTACGAATGGATCCTATTCTTGGCTGGAAAGGTTGTTAGGATTAGTGCGTGCAACTATCCATTTCATGGTATCTAAAATCCATGAATAGTTATTGGCGGGTGTCGCTTGGACCATATCCAGGTAAGCGGAACGGCAATCGGATAAATCCGTCTGCCATTGCAGTCTCTTATAGTTATTAATGAGCGTTTGATAAGCGACATCATCGAACTCAAGATGATTAATGGCATCCCAATGTAGGAAGATCCACCCATATCTTGCCCCCGTCAAATTGAGGGTATTAACCTTGCAGCTCTCGAAATAGACGTTCTTTTTAAATTGTGTCTCATGCAAATTGACCTTTTCGCTAAATGTAGATCTGCTGAAGTCCACCAGGCCGTTGAAGCTGGCATTGCTGAAATCGGCGTTGTATGCAAACTGCGAACCACCAAAATCGGCAAATCCCAGAAAATTGCATCCGGTGAAATCGGCAAGTCCACCAAACGATGTGTTATTGAAGGTGGCATCAATTCGGAAATCGGATTGTATG
>JALNZQ010000102.1 GCA_023229165.1 Methanothrix sp. | reverse complement strand
TGTGGTGCCTGTCGGGTGGGGGTAGATGGGACGACCAAATTCGCCTGTGTGGACGGCCCGGATTTCAAAGGACACGCCGTCAACTGGGATGGACTGGTTTTGCGCCTGCGCCAGCTTATTCCCGAAGAAGATAGATCATTCAACATTTGGGAGAGAGATAACTGGCATAAACTAATGGACAGCAAGTCCAAGAAGAGCTTCAATCCGGCAAAAAGAAAGCTTGTCGCCGAGCTGGAGCAGCATGAGGGCCACGGATGCTGTGGTTCTGAAGGTGCCTGAGTTCCTGCGGGGCAATCAGAAATTCCCGCCAGCCTTTATCATAATTTTTCATGAGTTTTCATAAATAGCTGGCTGCAACCGCAAGCTTTTTACACATAATGCAGGCAAGCAGTGGCCATCCTACGAGCGATCCGCAACGCGTTGGCTATGACCGCAAAGGGCCAAGGAAACAATTGGACACACATGGCTAATCTGCTTGTCGCCCGTCCCTGGAGGGAGAATATGGCATTCAAAGTCCCCGCGGATATCGCCAAGGCAGCCATCGCTGCCGGATGCACGAAATGCAACATAACCTGGCAAAAGCTACTGGTGCTGGGCTTCTTGGCCGGAGCCTACATTGCTTTTGGAGCCCTGTTGAGCGAGATTGTGGCGGGAGGCCTCTCCAACGGCACCATCACCGATCCGGACGGTGGAATCTGGAAGATTGCTCTGCCAGCAGGCCTGATCAAGTTCGCCGCTGGCGCGGTGTTTCCAGTGGGCCTGATGCTAGTGGTGATCGGCGGCTCGGAGCTGTTCACGGGAAACTGCATGTTTGCGCCCATCAGCGTGCTTAATGGCGAAGCCACCTTCAAGGGCCTGATGAAAAACTGGTCGCTGGTTTATGTAGGCAATTTTCTGGGATCGATTTTCGTGGCCTTTTTCCTGGCTTACCTGTGCGGATTTTTCGATAATATGCCTTGGGCGGGGTGGGCGGCAACCGTAGCCAATACCAAGTGCGGCCTGGACTTCGGTACTGCCTTCCTGCGGGGAATAGGCTGCAACTGGCTGGTCTGCCTGGCCGTCTGGCTGGCCATAAGCTCGGAAGATGTGATCAGCAAGATCTTTGCCTGCTGGTTTCCCATCATGGCCTTCGTCGCCATCGGCTTTGAGCACAGCGTGGCCAATATGTTCTTCATTCCTCTGGGCATCTTTGCCGCCAACAATCCGGCAATAGCAGCCAAGCTTGCCACGGCGAACGTAGCTACGGCAAACCTGGCAGGTAGCGATGGATGGTATAACTTCTTTGTGACCAACCTCATACCTGTAACTCTGGGCAACATCGTTGGAGCGGCGCTCTTCGTGGCGGCACTCTACTGGTATGTCTACCTCAGAGGACCGTTATGCGCGCTAAAACCCGAGAAGACCGCCAAGAAATAAATCACCACCATGAATAGGAAGTGAGGAGCTTGGCTCCTTACTCATTCAATAATTCGCATCAGTCCACACTCAAAGTTGCCCTGTTTGATTATGGCCCCATTGGGAAGGCTAAAGAAGAACGATACCACGGAGATTGTGGTACTGAAGAGCAGGATTTCAGGCAACTCTTGGACAACGTGAACGAGATTGGCAAGGGTGGACAGTGCCTGACGATTTATCGCGATAGATGCCTTGTATATCGCGAAATGGTCTCAGGCGAAGCGAGCAAGTAGCATGGCCTGGAAGAATATATCATCCTCCATCGCAGCAGAAACAAGCACAATCGCCTTCTTTGCCAAACAGGGAGTAGCTAACCAGGTCTACGCCTGAAGGGCGGACTTGTCAGGAAGTATTTATATAGTGATCACCATCAATTCCTGGTCATTACAATCCTTAAGGAGATTTCAATTTGGCAAAATCCGATATCAAATCTGAGGCTAGTTCAGAAACAAAAGCCGAGGCGAAGAAGCCTGCGGCCCCTAAACCGGAGGTCAACATCGGCATGGTGGGCCATGTCGATCACGGCAAAACCACCCTTGTTAAGTCACTCTCGGGCGTCTGGACCGATCAGCACAGCGAGGAAGTTAAAAGGGGCATCTCCATTCGTCTGGGGTATGCAGATGCAACCTTCCGAAAGTGCCCGAGCTGCCCGGAACCGGATGCTTACACTGTGGATGAGATATGCTCCCACTGCGGCAAAGAGACGCAGGTTTTACGCACCGTTTCTTTTGTAGATTCGCCCGGCCACGAGACTCTCATGGCCACCATGCTCTGCGGAGCGGCTATCATGGATGGAGCCGTGCTGGTCATCTCAGCCAATGAGCCCTGCCCCCAGCCCCAGACCAAAGAGCACCTTATGGCCCTCAACATCACGGGCATCGACAAAATTGTGATTGTGCAAAATAAGATAGATCTCATGTCCCGTGAGCAAGTAATGGAGCACTATCGCCAGATCAAGGATTTCATAAAGGGAACTGTGGCCGAGAATGCACCCATTGTGCCTATTTCCGCTCAGCAGAACCTCAACGTCGATATGGTCATTGAGGCCATCGAGAAGATCATACCCACCCCACCCCGAGACGTCAACAAGCCGGCTCTTCTGAAGATTGCCCGCTCCTTTGACATCAATCGGCCGGGCGCTACCCCCGAGGCCCTTAAAGGCGGAGTCATCGGCGGATCTCTCAGCCAGGGCGTTTTGCATACGGGCGACAAGATCGAGATCTGTCCGGGTCGGCTCGTGGAGTACGAGGGCAGGAAACAATGGGTGCCCATCCAGACCAAAGTGGTAACACTGTTGGCTGGAAAACAGGTTCAGGAAGAGATCACTCCCGGAGGCCTGATGGGCGTGGGCACTCTGCTCGACCCTATCATGACCAAGAGCGATGCGCTGGTGGGACAGGTGGCAGGAGAGCCTGGCAAACTTCCGCTCGCACGATCCGCGTTTACCATGGATATGCGACTTTTGGAGCGCGTGGTTGGCGTCACGGACGAGTCTAGTGTCGAGCCCATCCACTCCAGCGAACCCTTGATGCTCAATGTCGGCACAGCCACAACCGTAGGTGTTGTAACCAGCGCTCGTGAAGGCGGCATTGTTCAGGTGCAGCTCAAGAGGCCCGTTTGCGCCGACAAAGGAGAACGTGTGGCGGTTAGCAGGCGAATTGGTGCCAGATGGCGTCTCATTGGTGTTGGCACCATAACCGAGTAGCATGAAGGCATACATTGATACCAGTAGCGTAAAGGTCGTCCTCGATACCAACGCATTGATGGTGCCCGAGCAGTTCGGAGTGGACATATTCAGCGAACTCTTGCGCTTGGGGTATGCAGAGTGGATGGTCCCGGCCTCTGTCCTGGGAGAGCTTCGCTCTCTGGCAAAAAGGGCAGACAAAGGAAAGGATAAGATTGCCGCCCGCGTGGCACTGAGTCTGGCCGAGGGCTGCAATGCGGTTGGGGTGGACAATTACAATGCCGATCAGGATATCGTTGAGCTTGCCCTAAAGACGGGCGCGGCAGTCTTTACCAATGACAAAGAATTGAAGAAAAGGTTATTTAGTAAAGGCATCACCGTAGTATACCTGCGCCAGGGGCAATATCTAGAGGCGTCGAAGAAGGAGTACTAGATGTATAAGAAGATGAAGCTTAAGGGTGTGGCCAGGATAGAACCGGATCATCTGGGTGATCCCCTCGAAGCGGCAGTGGACAAGTCGCTGCGCGACAAATACGAGGCAGTAGTTGACAAGTCACTGGGAACCATCGTGGCCGTACTCGGAGCAGATGACATTGGAGAAGGTCACATCCTGGCGGGGGATGGGTCCATTTACTACGAAGTCAATTTTGATGCCCTCGTCTTCAAGCCCGAGATGCAGGAGATCATCGAAGGCGAGGTAGTGGAGATCGTTAAATTCGGAGCTTTTCTCTCATTAGGACCATTCGATGGCCTTCTGCACGTCAGCCAGATCACCAATGAGTATATATCTTATGATGAAAAGAACGCGCGGCTGGTCAGCAAAGAGTCTAGCAAGTCCTTAGGAGAAGGAGATAAGGTTCGAGCCAGGGTTATAGCCGTAAGCCTGAATGAGAAAGAACCTCGTGAGAGCAAGATTGGGCTTACCATGAGGCAAACTGGCCTGGGACGGCTGGAGTGGCTAGAGGTCAATACCAATGCGCAAGTGAGTGTTGAGGAAGAGGCGAAATGACAGAGCAGGCATGCAGAGAATGTCGCAGAATCGTTGAGGGTCAGGTCTGTCCCATCTGTAATTCAGCCTCACTCAGCAAGGATTGGAGCGGATATGTCTTGATCATCGATCCCAAGGAATCGATCCTCGCGCAAAAGCTGGAGATTACCCTTCCAGGCAGATATGCTCTGAAGGTGCGTTAGAATTGCGTCTCCTCCTTCTCCCCGATGAGCTGCGGTCCTCACTGAAGGAGCCATTGGGCAGGCTGTACAAGGGAAACGGCCAAGAATGCGTAACGGCCATGGAAAAAAAGCTTCTTTCTGCCAAGAAAGTTGTTGCGATCGGTGATATGACCGCCTTCTATCTCTTGAAGGCATCCATAGTGCCGGATCTGTTAGTCGTGGACAATAAGACTAAGAGAATGCCGGTTTCCGATCATGTCATGGATATGCTGGATCACGAAAGTTATAAGACTGTAATGGTGAAAAACCCGGCGGCAACTCTCACCAAAGATCTTATAGACCTGATCCGGGAATCTCTGCATGGCACTACTCATGTTAAGATAATAGTAGAGGGCGAAGAAGATCTGGCAACGCTTCCTGCCATTCTCTATGCGCCACTGGGCAGTGCTGTGGTCTACGGCCAGCCCAATGAGGGAAGCGTTCTGGTTGATGTTACTCCCGAAAGGAAGCTAAATATCGAAGAATTCATGAAGCGAATGATTGTGGAGGAATGAAGTTGGATATACAAGTAATAGAAGCAAAGAACAACACCATCTTGAATCGGCGGGAGCTTGTTTTCAAGGTTATTCACGATGAGTCTACGCCTTCTCGAAAGAGCGTTGTGGAGAGGCTGGCGGCAACTCAAAACTCGAAGGTAGGCCTGGTCTATGTGGACAGCCTGAAGACTGAGTTTGGAAAGCGCGAGACCATTGGATATGCCAAGATCTACGAGACTGCTGAGAGGGCCAAGGAAATAGAGAGGGCTCATATCGTTGAGCGCAATACATTCACCAAGCCGCAAGAAGCCAAGACGGAGGCCTAGCTAGATGGCTGCAAAAAAGGGTGCCAAGAAGGGCGCGGTTGTGGGAGCCTCCAGATTTTATGAGGTAACCGGCGACTCTATCAAGTCCAAAAAGTCGGTCTGTCCCAGGTGCGGCAATGGCGTATTTTTGGCCAGCCATGCCGACCGGCAGAGCTGCGGCAAGTGCGGTTATACTGAGTTCAAGAAATAGACCAGGGGTTACACGGGTCCTGATTCTTGGACCTGATTTTACTCTTTTATTCGATTTAGTGTCAGCCGCAGGATTCTACGGCAGGGTACTTATTTAAGAGAAGAAGTACAAACAATTATTTGGTGTTTGTTTGGCAGAATTTGGCATATCTACTCCCATCGCTCTTCTGGTAGCGTTTATTATCTTATCCCAGGCGATAAAGATCGTTCGAGAGTATGAACGAGTGGTCATATTCCGTTTGGGGCGCTTTTCCGGAGTGAAGGGTCCAGGCATATTCCTTATAATCCCCATCATTGATCGCGTTATGCTGCTTGACCTGAGGGTCTTTACCATTGACGTGGCCAAGCAGGTGGTCATAACCAAGGACAACGTGAGCGTGGAAGTGGATGCAGTCATCTACTACCGGGTGGTGGATCCCTCCCGGGCTATCATACAGGTGGAAAACTACAAGCTTGCCACCTCCTTGCTGGCGCAGACCACATTGCGAGACGTTCTGGGACAGATTGAACTGGACGATCTGCTCTCCAAGCGCGACGAATTGAACAAGAAGCTGCAGGCAATCTTGGACCAGCATACAGATCCCTGGGGAATCAAGGTTACAGCAGTCACACTGCGAGACGTGTCTCTGCCCGAATCGATGAGAAGGGCGATTGCCAAGCAGGCGGAATCGGAGAGAGAAAAGAGGTCGCGCATCATCCTGGCCGACGGTGAGTTCCAGGCCTCCAAGACCATGACCGATGCCGCAAGGCTTTATGAGGAAGTGCCTGCCGCCCTGAAGCTACGAGAGTTTCAGACATTGGTCGATATCGCCAGGGAGAAGACGCTCATCGTGGTCACTCCCAGTGGAGACTCTGGGACCGGTTCTGTGGTCGGCCTGACGGCCGCCTTAAACCGGGAGCTTTCTGAGAGGGAGACATTCCGAAAAGACGAGGCAAAGAAAGATGCCTTGAGAGAAGCAGAGAGCGAGACCGTAAGAACCAGGAGATGAAAAACAGATGGAGAAGAGCCGGTCCGACTCGAAATATGTGAGGAGAGCGGGTCGGCCATTTCCTCACCGGTGGCAGAGAGTAGCCTCCCTTTTCCTTTTATCGTTCTTGCTGTTGTTATTGCCGGCGCTTCCCATTGCCTTTGCCGTTCCCGGGCCGGTTTTGGCTGTCGAGCTGCAGGGCCCCATCACGCCAGCCAGCGATGACATCGTTGCTGCAGCCTTGCAGGAGGCGAAGACAGGGAGTTTTCAGGCAGTGATGCTCCTATTGGACACGCCGGGCGGCGGCCTGACCGAGAGCTATGAGATCATAAGGCAGATGGAGGAGACAGAGATCCCCGTCATAGCCTACGTTTATCCCGCGGGTGCTGCGGCCTGGTCGGCGGGAACACTCATCCTGATGAGCTCCGATGTGGCGGCAATGGCGCCGCACTGCATCATCGGCTCGGCCCAGCCGGTGCAGCTTTCGCCTCTGGGCGAAACTGAGCCCATCAACGACAGCAAGACCACCAATGCCATCGTGGCCCTGATCGAGGAGAAAGCAAGAGCACACGGGCGAAACACGACTGCTGCCAAAGAGTTCGTAGTCTCCAATCTAAACCTGAATGCTGATGAGGCCAAAAATTATGGCGTGATCGAGTACATCGCACCTTCGCCCGAGAGCCTGGCGAGTCAGATCAACGGCATTCGTGTCAAGAATACTACCCTGCTCACAGTGGCCGCCGCTGTGCAGTACTTTCAGCCACCCATAAACCTGCAGCTCTTAAGGCTTCTCTCCGATCCGACGCTGGCCGGGCTGCTCGTGCTGGTGGGCCTTTATGCCCTTGTCTTCGGCCTGTCCAGCCCCGGCATCGGATCAGAGGCCTTGGGCGTGGTGGCCCTGGCTTTAGGGCTGATTGGACAGGGCAATAATGTGGATCTAGGAGCTGTTTTTCTCCTGCTCGTCGGCCTGGGGCTGATTTTGGCGGAGCTGCACAGCCATTCCTTTGGATTTTTGGCTGTGGCCGGGCTGATATGCGTAATAGTCGGCAGCATTCTTTTTGTTCCTACCACCTTTCCCCAGTGGTATGTGCCGGGCAGCTACCAGCGGTCTATGGCCCTGGCCATCATCCTGCCCTCGCTGATCTTGGGCGCATTCCTGGCATTTGCCATTTATAAGATAGCACGAGCCCGGTTCGCACCGCCGGTGTTGGGCCACATTGTCGGTGAGGTGGCCGTAGCCATTGACAGGCTGGACAACGAGGGATACGTGCTCTTCCAGGGCGAGTACTGGCAGGCGAAGGCGGAGTATACGGTAGAGAAGGGCAAGATGGTGGTGATCACCGGCAAGGATGGGTCCTGTCTGAGGGTGAAACCACTGTGATATTAAAATAGATTATTAATATAAACAATTGGAGATGAATGTGGTGAGCAAGATTTGGATAATGGTTGCAATTGCCATATTATTGACAGTAAATTGTGTCAGCGCAGGTATGGTAAGCCTGACTTATGATGACGGCAATGTTGATGATGCAGTCTGGATCGATGAACTGAGGGGCCACGGCGTGGTCTTCACAGCACCGACCGATAATTGGAGTTTGGCCCAGGTGGCCGTTTTTGGAAAGCTGGTTCCCGAGTCCAAATCGGAGATGTTTGTGATTGAGGTTTGGGACCAAAACCTATCTCTTCTGTATAAAACTACGGATAAAGCAAGTGCATATTTTGGTGATAACTTAACCTGGTCACTGGTTGACTTGCCTGATGTCAAGGTTTCCGGCGATTTTCTCATCGCTTTCTTTGAGTTCGCCGGCGTATGGCAGGGAGTTGACACGTCCCCTTCATCGGGCAGGTCCGTTCTGGTCGCCAGAAATCCCAACAGAATATTGAATTGGAGTGTGCAAAACAGTACCCAGAACCAGACCAATTGGATGATTCAGGCCGTCGGACACTCTCCCGAACCCAACCTTACCATCTCAGTTCTCACCGATACTGCAAGCGAAAAGAGCCCTGCGAAAATAAAGGCGAAGGCTACAGACCCGGATGGCAATCTTAAAAGCGCCACAGAGTACGTTGTGGACAACAAGACCAGAGAGATTGTCTGGGCACAGATGGAAGAGATGAAGGGCAGCAGCGCGCAGACGGATTTCTCCTGGCCAGCATCCACGTTCAGGATTTCAGCAAACGGCCAGGATGAGGGCATATTATTCGTGATAAATAACCTGGGGGGTATGGCGAATTTGAGCAGTCTGTTGGCCTACTCTGCGCCCTGTATCCTTGAGCTGGATAAAAACGTGAACTTCACCGCAGAAGCTTATTTCGGAGAGGATGGGCAGTTTAATGCGTTGATAGATTCGTATGGTTTTTCTCATTACCTGTCGCGGGATGTCCTGAATATCACAGGACCAGGCATCGATTACGAGAAATATTCTACTAATAATATTACCCTAATCAAAGATACGAGCAAGATCGGCTTTATCAATATGATGGTCCCCGCCAGGCAAGAGGAGCCTGCATCGGAGATAATCGGGCCGATAGTGCTCTCGGGCTCACCATCCTCCCATTACGATCTCAAATTACGGCGATCGAATGCAGGCATGGGTGAATATATTGCCGTAGTCAAGG
>JALNZQ010000101.1 GCA_023229165.1 Methanothrix sp. | reverse complement strand
CCCATACTGATAAAAGAGATACTAGATCGCGAGAAAGAGCTGATCGGAGACAAGAAAGATCATATAATGCAGTACATAGGCTACGATCAACTGGGTTTGGCTTCATCCGATAGCATCGATTAGACCAGGGATCCTGGTATTTTTCGGGCCCGCCCTTCCTGGAGGACGGTAAGGGCGTCTCATCTGCTCGCCGCATAACAGGCAGGTGGTGGTCAGTACGCCTTCGCGAAGCCTCACCCTCGTCGCTGCCGCAGTGAGAAAGCTGCCGCAGTGTCTGCAAAATAGCCTTTTCAGCGGGCGGGGCATTCTGACTCTGGTGCGGGTGCAAATCTTCCTGGCGATCTGCACATATCTGTCGCTCCTCTCCGGGTGGGCCGCGTGCACTATCGCTGCCAGCATAAAAAGCCTCTCCATGCGCTGTAAGGCCAGATCTCTGGTTTTGTGGCTGTCCTTTCTCCGTCTCACGGGCTACTCCTTGGAGAGATAGGGATTATTAAACTATTTGATCATAGAGTTCTAGAAAACGTATTTCTATATGCGTGAGAGATCTGCCCTTCAATGTCGGACAAACCCCTTTCCCTCAAGATCACAGCCGAGATGGAGAAGTACATCCTTGCCCGCTCTACCGACCTGCGCGTCGCCACCACCTGTGAAGGGCCCCTGATGTTCTCGGTCAGAATCAGCCCGCCTAAGGCGAGCGATCACGTAATATTAGTAGGAGAGCGTAAGGTCTATGTTTCTGCCGTCCAGGCGCCCTTCATTAAAGCTATTGATGACAAGATGCTGCCGCGCTGCGCTCTGGAGAAGAAGCGGCCGTGAAATCAGTCGCCTTTCCTGCACGGCAAAGGCAAGTCTCAGTTCATTGATGGACCCGTCATTTCATTTTTTGACAGACTCGATAACGGCTCTCATCGCATAGCGTGGCTCTCTTCAATCCGGAAACGGCCAGAAACGACCACCAGAGGACCAGACAGCCCACGAGCGCCAATGAAATCGAGATATAATCCATCATCAACATCTCTCAAATATAACTAAACGTCCCGTTATCATATAGACGATTGTGACCATCTAATCCGTTCATATGAGTTTAACATTATATTTCTGCCAATCACTGGCATCAATATACTTCATAACAATAGCGGTATATTTTTACTATATAAATTTATGTGACGCCGCAGAATTTGCGTTCGATCATGGGTCGAAAAAGCCGGGCAGAAGATAAATAAAAAAAAGTTTAGCGGCTGTCCAGCCATTTTTTTAGAGCCCGCATGGATCCGGCGCGATGAGAGATTTGGTTCTTCTTCTCCAGATCCATCTCCGCCAGACTCTCATCGCCCACATAAAAAATGGGATCATAGCCAAAGCCCTTCTTGCCCCGCGGCTCAAAGCCGATCTGCCCGTGTACCTCTCCTGAGAACATCACTGTCCCCAGGCCTGGCTCAGCGAAGGCGACCACCGATTTGAAATAGGCTAATCGATTCTCCTGGCCTTCCATGAGCCGCAGTATCCCGGCATTGCCTATGGTCTTTTGCACATACGCAGAATAAACGCCCGGAAAACCCTGCAGAGCTTCTACGAAAAGGCCCGCATCCTCAAGCATCACCGGCCCCTGCAACCGGGCCGCGACCTCTTTCATGCCATAAAGAGCCACCTCTTCTAAAGTGTCTGCCTGTATCTCTACATAGCCGATGTCCTTTTGCACGAGGTCCCCTAAGATTGCCTGCGCTTCAATGTGCTTTCCCTTATTGCTGGTAACAAAATTGATCATTTCTTCTCCCGCAAACCGTTCTTCATATCTTTTCGGCTTCCACTTCCAGCCTTACCATCCCGACATGAACATTTCCCTCGTCATCGAGCGGATGTATCCGGATATACCGATCAACCACCTCGTAAATAAAATCCATTCGCAAATCCGCGGGTACTTTTTCGATATATGGCAGCCATGTGGTCTTGAACCAGGAGATCAAACCCTCTCGTCCCCTCTGGACCATATCCTTTGCTACCAGTTCAACCCTCAAGGCGCTCAAGCCTGCACGTTCAAGCCAGGTCCGATACTCATCAGGGCCGAAGAAGCCATAAGGAAACCTGAAACCTTCGAAGTACCCAGACCATTTCTTCTCAGAAATGAGCCCATCTACAACCTCCAGGATCGCGGCAGCATTGCCCCTGCCTCCAAACTGCATCAAAACCTTACCATCGTTCTTGAGGCTGCATTTGATCCCTTCCAGAACCGGTCCATGATCCTGCACCCAATGGAGGCATGCAAACGAGAGAACGAGATCGAACTCATCTTCGTACTTTAAATCCGAAGCGTCTCCATATTTGAAGACAAGGTTAGGCCAGCTCAAAGGCGGAAACCGAAGCCCAGCAAAGCTCAACATCTCCTCGGAATTATCGAGGCCCAAGACAGATCCCCTGGGGACGAGGGCTGCAATCTCCGCTGTGATTTTGCCATCTCCACATCCGATATCGAGTATCCGTTCATCTCCTCTGATTGAGATCTTGGATAGAAGTTCCTGCGCCCATCTCTGCTGGGCGCAGGAACTCTTCTCATACACTTTGGGGTCCCATTTGTGCATCACTAACATCCTCTACAGTAAAACTCCCTCTTGAGATAAAAGCCCTTTATTGATCTTTTAGGCCATCTTAACTCAAGGGCAATGTTTTTAGATGCCTAGCATAGAGTAGCAGGAGTAAATGTGGATCTGGTGAGACAAAAATGGATCTGGGAGACAGAATCTCCGTAAAGAGGAACGGCACATCCCTTGAGGGCGTGCTCATGCCTTCCCGGCGCGAAGGATACCTGGTCATAAAGCTGGACAACGGCTACAATATCGGCCTGTGTGCCGCTAAGTGTGAGCTAACGCTCCTGCAAAAACACCCGGAAAGCCAGCCACTGCACAAGACCCGGCCTTTGCAGGTGAGAGCGGGCCTCCCTCAGGTTTCCATTCTATCCACTGGCGGAACCATTGCCAGCAAGGTCGATTATCGCACGGGAGCCGTCACCAGCCAGTTTTCCGCAGGCGAGATTATATCCGCCATACCGGAGCTGGAGGAGATCGCCAACTACCGTGCCCGCGTCATCTATCAGATCTTGAGCGAGAACATGCGCGCAGAATACTGGATAAAGCTCGCAGAGTCTGTGGCGGAGGAGATCTGTGCAGGCGCAGAGGGCGTGATCATAACCCACGGCACGGATACCATGATGTACACCGCGGCGGCGCTCTCCTTTATGCTGAAGACGCCGGTGCCAGTAGTCTTGGTCGGCTCGCAGAGGAGCTCCGACCGGCCCAGCAGCGATGCCTCCATGAATGCAGTCTGCGCGGCAAGCGTTGCCATCAGCGACATTGCCGAGGTCTGCGTGGTGATGCACGGCACAACCAGCGACGACTACTGCACCATTCACCGCGGGACAAGGGTGCGAAAGATGCATACCTCTCGCCGGGACGCCTTCCAGAGCATAAACCAGGTGCCGCTTGGAAAGGTGGACTATCTCACCAGAAAGATTCAGACCTTCCAGCCTTACCGGCGGCGAGGCGAGGTGGAGCTGGAAGTTATGGACAGGCTTGAGCCCAAATGCGCCCTGGTCAAGTACACGCCCGGATCTTCGCCGGAGGTCTTGAACTACTACATCGATAAGGGCTATCGCGGCATCGTACTGGAGGGGACGGGCTTGGGTCACGTGGCATCCGACTGGATAGAGGGCATCAAGAGGGCCACAGAGGAGAATATTCCCGTGGTGGTTACTTCGCAATGCCTGCGGGGCAGAATATGCGATCGGGTATACGATACAGGACGCGACATGCTGGACGGCGGAGCAATTGAGGGCGAGGACATGCTGCCAGAGGTGGCCCTGGTCAAGCTCATGTGGACCGTCGCAAATGCAAAAAGTCCGGAAGATATCCGCTCGCTCATGAAGAGGCCTCTGGCCAAAGAGATGTCTTTCTCCACGCCCATCACGGTGTAAGATTGGCAATTGAGGCCAAACCTTATAAGCAAGGTGCTTAGTAGCACCAATCTCAGGATTATCGGAGGAATTTCGTTTTGACACGCAAGCCAGCAAGCATGTATAGAAGGAGGGAACGGCCCTACACGCGCAGAAAATACATGGGCGGCGTTCCTGGAAGCAAAGTAGTACACTATGACATGGGAAATTTGACTGAAGATTTTCCCATCCAGCTCACTTTGGTTGTCAAGGAGCCCTGCCAGATCAGGCATACCGCTCTTGAAGCGGCCAGAGTTTCAGCCAACCGTTTCCTTATGAAGGTGGTAGGCAGAACCAACTTCCACCTCAAGCTGAGGACTTATCCGCACCATGTCATCCGGGAAAATAAGCAGGCTACGGGTGCAGGCGCCGACCGTGTCTCCAGCGGCATGAGGATGGCTTTCGGCAAGGCTGTGGGAACCGCGGCCAGGGTCGAGGCAGGCCAGAAGCTCTTTACCGTAGGAATACCCGTTGCATACCTTAACGACGCCAAAGTGGCATTGACAAGGGCAGGGCATAAATTGCCGACACCGATTCAGATCATAGTAGAGTCGGGTCAAGAACTGATAAAATAATTAAGGTATCTGGATGGATGACTATTTAGCGGGCCTGGATCGGGCCATTAAGAAGATGCCGGCCACTCGGGAGTCCAAGGAGCGGTTCGTCATACCTTCCGTCAAGGTCTTTTACGAGGGCAAGACCACCGTACTGGAGAACTTCGGGGCCATCGCGGACACATTAAATCGCGAACAGGAGCACCTCATGAAATATCTGCTCCAGGAGATGGGCACAGCGGGCAAGATCGAGGGGCAGCGCGGCGTCTTTCAGGGAAAATTCGGCGAGACTGCCATCGCCCGCCAGATAGAGTCCTACTTCGAGGAGTATGTAGTCTGCACAGAGTGCAGGCTGCCCGATACTCACCTCCTCAAGAGCGATCGTGTTCTGACGCTCAAGTGCGATGCCTGCGGCGCTCACCGACCGGTGAGAAAGAGAAAGGCTGCTACGATCGTGCAGAAGGATGTCATCGAAGAGGGTGAGACCTATGAGCTGCGCATCGAGTCTGTGGGCAACAAGGGCGACGGCATAGCCAAGGTGGATAAATATCTCATCTTCGTGCCCAGCGCCGTCAAGGGCGAGATCGTCAAGGCCAAGATCAAGAAGATCAGCGGAACTTTGGCCTTCGCCGAGGTTGTGGAGCGAACGGGCAAGGTGCCTTAGATGGAAGAGAAGATCACCCTCACTTTTACGGAGGATAACAAGTATCTGCTTGAGTTCTCTCCGCCGGCCTTCTGGATGGAATATGCCTTAGGATATGGTGGTCTTCCCTGGACTGAGATCAGCGAGGAGAGGGCGGCGATCGTCGCCGAGAACTACTCCTATCTGCTTGATCTTCTGGTTCAGGCCAGGCTATATCGCCTCAGCAAAATGCCTTTTAATGCGCGATTTCAATAGAATGCCATCAATGCAATGCTTTGTCATTCGTGGCCTGCCCATCATCAAAGAAGGCGACGACATCGCCTCACTTGTCAAATCTCTTTTTGATTTTCAAGATGGAGATGTGCTCTGTCTAGCCAGCACCATCGTGGCCAAGTCGGAGGGCCGTTTCCGGGAGCTTAAAAGCTATCATCCCACAGACAGAGCCATGGAGGTCGCCCGGAAGGTCGGCAAGGATCCCAGGTTCGTGCAGGCGGTTCTGGACGAATCGACGGAGGTCTTGCTCGACCAACCCTTTCTGCTGGTGGCAACTAGATTCGGTCATGTGGGCGTTAATGCCGGGATTGACCAGTCCAATGTTGGAGACGGCCGGATATTGCTGCTGCCCGAAAACCCTGCAGGGAGCGCCAGGCGGCTGCGCGACAACCTGGGAAAGGACTGCGCGACAATCATCACCGACACCTGCGGCCGGCCATTTCGATCCGGCGTGGCTGGCGTGGCCATAGGCTGGGCGGGGATCGCCGCTCTGCGCGACTGGCGCGGAGAGCAAGACCTGCACGGCATGCGCCTGGAGATCACGTTAGAGGCCATTGTGGACGAGATTGCGGCAGCGGCCAATCTGCTCATGGGCGAGGCGGGAGACGGGACACCGGCGGTTGTTTTTCGCGGATTGAAATACCCTCGCAGCGGCGAAGGCTCGGTCTTCATGGAGCAGGACAAAGACGTGATCCGGCCCCGGCTGAAGAGTTAAGGTTTTATTAGAGCTTGTTAGAGCTGTTCGTCCGTGAGACAGCCAATGCACATGGTAATTCCTTTCAAGAATCAAGGGGCAAAGAGCAGGCTAACTTGCGTTCTCACTCCCAAAGAGCGGCAGCTTTTATCATTTGCCATGCTCAGGGATGTTCTGGATGCCGTTTTGGGCTTTGGCTGGGCGACGATACTCTCTCGGCCGGGGCTGGACGCATCTGAAGTCGGCTACGATGTCGAGATCCAGGAGTCGGAGCTGGATCTGAACGATGCTCTGAACGCAGTTATTTCCGATGAAGCTTCACAAGGATGGCCATCGGATATTCTAATCGTCATGGCCGATCTGGCTCTTTTGACACAAAAGGATGTAGTAGGTATTCTGAGCTGCCAGGGAGATGTGGTACTCTGTCCGGGAAGGGGGGGCGGGACAAACATGATCCTCATCAGGGCCCCCGAGTTTCGCACCTGCTACCAGGGGCTGAGCTTCCCGAAGCATTTGGACTACGCACGGCAGGCGGGACTGGATGCCTCCGTTTTCGAGTCTTTTCGGGCAGGATCTGACATCGATTGCCCGGAGGATCTGGCCGAGGTGCTGCTGCACGGAAGGGGAGAAACGAGGGCGCTTTTGGAAGGGTGGGGCTTTTCCGTTTCCGAAAAAGGGAGAGACGGAGGCATTGGAAAGATCAATCCATCAGATTTATTAGGGCGCGTTGCTCCATCAGATAGCCGAACCCGGACGTAATTACAGGGATCATGAGATAAGTGACTGCAATATCCGTTGCATAGTCCCAAATAGGCATTTTTAGGGGGCCAACAATGAATATCATGAGATCCAGCAATATGCTGATCAAGAGCCAGGCAATGCCAATAAAGATGCCTTCCTTTAGAAAATTGCTTTTTATCCTGGATAGATAGAAAATGGAGAAGAACACCGTCCAGATAGCAATTATTACGGGCATGATCGACTCAAAGAGCTGACGTTGAGACACACGTAGCGGGAAGATCAAAACCGATACTGCAAAAGGTATCAGCCAAATCATAAAACCAAAGAGCCCAGTCTTTAGATATCTATTCATCAAATCACACGCATATACACGAATTTTTCTGACGTAGCTCTTTTTTTACATCTTATAAATTTTTTGTGGGATTTTCGTGTACCTCGTGCTCTGCCCCCAGTTTTCAACTCCTGGGCACAGACACAATATGCCCATATTGCCCTCATTGACGCCGACCGCTCTTTATTTATTCCAATCCCTCATAAACAATATTATGGAAGACGACTTTAAAAAAGCGGCCAAGTTTCACGGCCATATCTGCCCTGGGCTCGCTATGGGCTATCGAGTAGCAAAGTATGCCGGTGAGCATTACCTGCGCTCCAAGGACGAGGAGCTGGTCTGCATTGCCGAGAACAAATCCTGCAGCGTGGATGCGGTGCAGTCGCTCTTGGGCTGCACAGCCGGCAAGGGCAATCTGATCTTTGTGGATAATGGAAAGCAGGTCTTCACCTTCTACTCTCGCGATCAGAACCGTGCGCTGAGGATCTACTTCAAGGGCGATGTCTTCAAGGAGATGGACGCCCTGCGGCAGAAGGCAGCGACGGGAAATCTCTCTGGGGAAGAGAAGAAGGAATTTGAGGGGCTTAGGTCTCGTGTCATCGAGGAGATCTTAAGCGGCAAGGACGAGGATCTGCTCTCCGTGAGGGAAGTAGACATTCCTGCACCCGAGAAGGCGAGAATCTATCCATCACTCAAGTGCCAGGAGTGCGGAGAAGGCTTCATGGAGATCCTGGGCAGGACGGCTGGCGGAAAGGTGCTCTGCAAAGAGTGCTTTGCGAAAATGGTGTGCTGAGCGACGGCGGATATTTAGCGGATCGCATACCAGTAGGAGAGGATGCTAAAGCTTATTTATAACCATTAATAGTAGATATTGTATCAGATCTAGAAAAGGAGGAGACGGTCATGAGAAACCAATGCTTTGGCATTATTCTTTTCAGCCTGGCCTTAATCGCAGTTTTGCCGGCACAGGGAGGAACTGTAAGCATCAACACCCTTCAATATCCTGCATCGCCTGAGACCCTAACCGTGGGCGAGCGTGTGCCCATTGTGGTCAGCATCAATTACGCCAACCTGGCGCAGTCAACATTGAGCCTGCACCTCGCCTATGCCGATTATCCACCCCGCTTCCAAAGTGGCGGCGAGGCTACGGTTTCCGGCAGCAGCACTTATCTGTTTCCGCCCGCCGAGATCATGGTGCCTGCCAGCTATTCCATTCCCTCGGGATGGCCTGAGTACATAAACGAGTGGCATCTCAAGGCGGAAATATGGAAAGGAGACCAGCTTGTGGCCGGCAGGGCCTTCACGCTGCTGGTGGAGAATCCGGAGTATAAACCGGACGCAGAGATTGGCAGTATCGAATATGTCGTCCCGCCCGACACGATTGCTGTAGGCGAGGAGAGCCTGGTCAAGGTGCACACAGTCTATTCCAATCTGGCGGCAGGAACCAAGATAGAGGCAACGCTGCGTGACCAATCTGGCATCATAGCCTCTCGATTGAGCCGGTCTCTTTCCGGCAGCGGCGAATTAACCTTCAGCATGACCGTAAAGCCCAGAAGGGCGGGAGCCTGGCTCGTGGAAGCTGCCCTGGGAACTGTTTCGGGCTCAATGCTTGTGGGGGACAAGAAGAGCTTCCAGATCAATGTGGTTACCGGCTAGGAGATAATTTCCAGATACATGGTAGGGGTTTGCTATGAAGATCGAATCGTTATTGGTAATTGTATTGGGGATGGCAGCAATTGTCTCACCGGCTTCTGCCCAGAGCACGGATGATCTAAACGTGTGGAACGTCTATTGCAGTGGAGACGGTTC
>JALNZQ010000100.1 GCA_023229165.1 Methanothrix sp. | reverse complement strand
ATCCCCAGAGGTGCACGCTGTGCAACGGCCTTCTGGAAGAGATGGAGATGCTCGGGGTGAAGAGATGGCAATGCCGGGCCTGCAAAAAGCTCTACTGGGAGGGCGGCCACTGGCAGAAGATGGAAAAGATGCTGCAAACTATTCGCTCGCGAATGTCGCCCGGAGATCAAGCTTAGAAGATCCTCTTTTTGGAGGCCTTCTGCCTCACCTGGGCCTGGCCCCTCGTTTTCAAGTAGTCGGCCATCTGCAGATTTGCCGCTCCCATCGACCATAAGTGGGAACCGTTCAGGCAGAACTGGGGCTGGTAACTATATTGATTGCCCGGAACTGTAAACGGATCGGCCGGTGTGAGTTCTGTTGGGACGGAATCCAGGGTGGACTCCAGCAGGCACCAGCGTCCGGACTCATTCTGGTAGACCACCCAGGCATGGCCAAAGGATCCGTCCGGTGTGGAGACCGTGCCCAAAACCACGCGCACGCAGTGCTCGGAGATGCCGCTGGCCAGAAGAAGAGTGGCCAGCAGGAAAGAGGAATCCTCGCAATCGCCCTTGTGCAAAACGAGCGTCTCCTCGGGAAAGAGCCAGAAGTCATCCAGGCCGAAGGTGCTTTTGTCTGTGACATACTGCACGTCAGTCGCCACATAATTCCAGATCTTCCAGGCCCGCAGGTCAAAGGTGCCAGCCTCGCGAACAGAGGGAAGAACGAGATCCTGCAAAGCCCTCTGGATAACCTCGCTATTCGTGGAAGAGAGCCAGGCCCGAATGTCGGTGGGAATGTAGAGGCCCAAGTTGCCGATGACCGCTCTTTTATCCCACATAACCGTATCTCTTACAATTGCGTTCCCCGCCCAGTTAAAGCCAGTAGCCATCTAGTATCCACCCCAAATCTAGTATAATAATTTTAGCTAGTTATATTTATAATTTTGCATCATGTGGTTAACGCTATATTATTGGCGAGCGTTGCTGCCTGCATGGCCCGAGATCTTAATGAGAGAGACCTGCAGATTTTGGTAAAGCTGGTTCCGGAGCTGGAAGTGCTGCAGAAGAAGGGAATTGAGATTGAGTACCTGAACATTCTGCCACCTGTGGCCAATCACCACTCCAGGAGCGTGCAGGAGTTCGAGCAGCGGATAAAGAGACTCCCTGACGAGGACATGCGCTACCTGGCCGACCTGGTACTGGATGGGACGGAGAACACCGGCTGCCTGCGTCCCGATTTTGCCGAGGCCTTCTTTGTCATCGCCGGGCAGAGGCTTGGCGAGAGCGTCGCCGACCGACTGCGGAAAGCGTACGAGGAGGGCGGGGATTGCGGAGGATAGAAAACATCTTTGCTCGGTCATTGATATTGCATCTCCGCCAGTTCCATTAATGCATCATGAGATGATCGACAGCCTCCAATTCATCTCTGTTCTTCAGATAGAATAGCACGCAAAAAAAGGTGTAGTAGTCATCCCTCAGCCCCAGCTTGATCCCGTAATCTTCGTAAGCTGATCTTGATGAACAGGGTATCACAGAGGATGCTGGTCTCCACGACCAGAGCCTCCAGGCTCCTGGGGGTTCGATCCAGTTTGGCAAGCAGCTCCATCAGGTGAGTTATGAGCCGGGAGACGGTTTCTCTTCGTAGATCCAGCTCCGCCTGGAGGGCACTGGAGTTCATCGGCTCTTTGGATCCAGTGATGAGGACAAGCGCTAGGATGTCGTTCTGGCTCAAATGCATTCTCTTTGAGGCACACCAGCCTGGCCTGGAGCTTGAGGGTCTCGGCCTCTGCCAGGGCCACATCCGCCTCGCCTTGCATCACGCGGCGAGCCCGCAGGTGCGCGGGCAACCTTCCCCTCATCCCCGCCCTCCGTTTTGCAGAAAAATATCGAAGAGTTCTTCAGTAGGTGCTCAGCTCTCCCCTAAACAGCATCTGCTGCAGCTTGGGAATATTGGCCAGCCAGTCGTCCAAAATCTCCGTGGCCCCCGCCTCCAGCACCTTCATATCCGCGCCCTCTTTGGGCACTATCTGCACGCTGGCGATATGCGGCTCGTCGATGGGCTTGCCGATCTGCGAGAGAATTTTGATGTAGACCTCTTCAATGCCCTGCACCTCGGCGGCTATCTGCCGGGCCGCCTCCGTGCTGAGCAGGTTGTAGATCTTGCCCACGTGGTTGATGGGATTCTTGCCGCAGGTGGCTTCCAGGCTCATGGGTCGATTGGGTGTGATCATTCCGTTGGCCCTGTTTCCTCGCCCTACCGCACCATCGTCTCCCATCTCGGCTGATGTGCCTGTGACGGTGATATAGACCGAGCCCTGGTCGATGTTGTCGGCCACATTCATCTGCGCATTTACTTTTCGCGGCGTGAACTGCTTGGCATACTCAACGATGTGCTCCACAATGGCATTCTTCGTATCCACATAATCCTTGAGATGCGCCACATGCTTGTCGACCATGGCACAGGCAATGGTCAGATTAATGACATCTCCCTGGCGCATGCCCATGACCTTGATGTCCTCGCCTATGGCCGGAACGCTCTTTTTGAGCCTCATCATCTCGCGTTCGGTATTGAAGACTATGTTCTCAGTCTCGGAAAGAGGCGCATATCCCACGCCGAAAGATGTGTCGTTGGCGGAAGGAACCTTGCGTCTGAAGACGTCCCGCAGATCGGATGAGCCCATGCCGATCTTGGCATCAAGGATGACGTGATTGTTGACATCCAAGTTGGAGAGCGACTCACTCAAAAGCTTTCTCCCGGCCTTTATGGCGATGGTGTCCACAGGAATCTCCACATCCTTGAAGACCCGGGTGGCGCGGCCCGTGAGAAGGATGTAAAGCGGGCAGATGACCTCGCCTCCACCAAACGCAGGCTTAGACCTTCCCGCCACAATCTGCGTCTTGTCGGTGTTGTGATGCAGCACCGCTCCAAATCTATCAAGGTATTCCTGGCAAAGGGCCCGGCTGATGGACTCAGCGAGGCCGTCCGCCACGCTGTCCGGGTGTCCAATGCCCTTTCGCTCTACCAGCTCGATTTCCTGTTGCTCCAACGGTCTTTGATTGAGGCGTTCAACCTTGATATTTCTCTTCATGACCAATCCTCTGAATATGATCGTATTACGAATCTCTGAAGCCTTAGTGAAATTCGATATATTATTAAGGCTTTGCACTTGCTTTGCACTTTACTGCGTAAGTCCCACGCGCCACTTGAGCATCCTATCCTCTACCACATAGCGGAAGGTGCGATCTATGGCCAGTCCCAGCAGACCCAGCACAATCATGTACATGAATACCTCATCCATGCGGTAATGGCCGTAAGAGTCCCATATCTTGAATCCGAGACCATTCTTGCTCACCCCGAACATCTCTGCGGCCACAAGACACATCCAGGCAATTCCCATGGCGATCCTTATGCCGGCAGCGATGGAGGGCAGGGCGTAAGGCAGAGCGATATATCTTATCAGATCGATATCCTTAGTTGCACCCAAAACTTTAGCCGATTCGACATACACCCGGGGCAGGCTCTTAAATCCCACATAGGTGTTGGTCAATATGGGAAAGACCGCCCCTATGAAGATAATAAAACCTGCGGCTGTGTTGGTTATGCCAAACCAGATTATGGCAAAAGGAATCCAGGCCAGGGGTGGAATGGGGCGCAGTATCTCCACAATTGGATCTAAAATACTGTCAAAAAGCTTGAACCATCCCATGATCATTCCGACAGGCAACGCAATTAGAAGACCACCCGCCATGCCGATAGCAAAATGAATAGAGCTTACCGGCAGATCCTCGGTTAGAATCGACAACCAGTTTTCCAGAAAAGCTTCAACAACCTGAAGAAAACTGGGCAACGTCAGTTGGTCATTAACCAGAAAGGCAGCAGTCTCCCAGATTGCTATCAACCCAAAAATGGAAAGGGCGGGAATGCCCTGATTTCTCAGGACATTCAAGGTCCTACTGACTTTTTTCTGCACCTTTTACCCTCTCGTAGAGACTGGTGTCGAAAAGATCCTTCGCAGTCAGCTCTCGCTTAGTATACTTCATCTTGTAGTCGACTTTTGCGTACTCGACAGTCGATGATATCTGAACATTGGGGTCGCTGACCCACTTGCCATCCCAGTTCTTTACGGAATGCTCAACTTCCGTGAGGTTCGCTCTGGTCTTCTTGGCATATATCTGTGCGGCCTCATCAGGATGAGCATTGATGTATTCGGTCGCTTTGATATGGGTCTTGATGATCTGCTCTACCAATTCAGGCTGCTCTTTGATGAGCTTGTCCGTTACTACCAGGCTGCAGCAGGCGTGGTTCGGCCACATATCGCCCGAAGATACTGCATGTTTGCCCTTGCCTTTCAGCTCAATTATGGAGGGCGCAGGATGCGGCAGGAAGACACCATCGACCTGGCCTGCAGACAGAGCACTGATAGCAGGTCCCGGGTCCATGGCCTTAATATCGACCTGTGAGACATCCACCCCATTTTCCATAAGCCATTTCTTCATGACAGTATCCTGAATCGATCCGGGTGGGAATGTGCCAATGGAAAGGCCTGCTAAAGATGCAGGTCCATTGTAGACCAGACCCGGCCTGAGGACCAAATCTGAGCCGTTGATGTTGACTGCAGCCACGATCTTGGCAGGCAGTCCCGCGGATATGGCAGAAATGGGCGGCGCGGTTCCCACATAAGCCATGTCCAGCTCTCCAGCGACCATGGCTTGCATCTCGGGTACTCCAGTGGGGAACTCATACTCCTTGATCTCGGTTATGCCGAAAGGCAACAAGTCTTCGGCCCACCAGCCCTTCTCGGAAGCGACCATCTCTGCGATCTGATGGGTACTGGGCTGGTACCCAATGCGCAGGGTAGAAATATTACCGGACATATTCTCTTGGAGGGAGGCATTCTCCTTATTCTCCGGAGCAGAGATACAGCCCAGTGACATCACTACCACAACCGCCAGAATGGCTATAATTATGAATTTATTCAAATACGATCACCTGAGTTGTGACTTTTCCATTCCAGAGAACGATCCATATAAAGAAGTTTCCAGCCATTGGACAATATTTTCTCAGATTGGATAATATATGGAAATAATCCTACAATAGTATTAATAGGAGCAAAAGCAGGGCGAAAAACGTTTCTAGGAATAAAATAATTGCGTCCTTTGTGAGTCCTCCGTGCGCTTCTCGCCGGGATGGCAGTATCGTCGGTCACTTGGTCATAAACCAGCGGTTAACGACTTTTCTTCCACAAAAAGGACGCACTAAGAGAGACAGAGGGCCATATGGTTGGATCTTATTCGCAGGTATTGGAAAGGGTTATGCAGGGAGAGGCCGTCGTTATCACGGCCCAAGAAGTCGCAAAGCTGGTAGAGTCGGGCGAAAGCTCCAGGCTATCCGAGGTCGACGTTGTCACTACGGCCACCCGCGCGGTGATGAGCGGCACCTACGCGGTTCTCTCCTTTCCCGTGGCCAAGCCTGCATCGTTTCTCCGAGCCAGGAGGGTCCGGATCAACGGCATAGCCGCACAGGTCGGACCCTGTCCCAACGAGAATCTGGGCGTATTGGATTTGGTGGTCTTGGGAACTGCCCACAGCCAGAGCCGGCCCAATTACGGGGGAGGCCATCTCTTTCGCGATCTGGTGGAGAGAAAAAAAGTCCACGTCGAGGTGGAGACAGATGATGGACGCACACTCCATGCCGATGTCGGACTGGATGAGATGCCCTATGCCCGGCTCTTTGGATCGCGCCATGCCTTCAAGAACTACTCGGGCTTCGTCAATGCGGGAGCGGAGCCGGTCAACACCATCTTCCACTCTCGCGGCTTTGCCCCCCGCTGCCGCGAGGCGACATTCTCCGGCTGCGGCCAGATAAATCCCTTAAAAAATGATCCGCTTTTAGAGAGCATAGGCATTGGAACTCGCATTCTCATGAACGGCGCCGAGGGCTTCGTCCTCGGCACAGGCACCCGCAGCAGCAAAGAGCGGCCCAATCTGTCCGGCTTTGCCGATATGCACCAAATGGCGGCGGAGCAGATGGGCGGCTTTGTCACCTCTGCCGGCCCTGAATGCATCTGCTCTTGGGCTGTCCCCATACCCGTAATCAGCAAAATGATTCTGGCGGAGATCGCCCGGCTGGACAGAGACATTGCTCTGCCTGTGAACGATGTCAATAGCAGGACAGTCATCGGACAGGCCGACTACGGCGATGTCTGGACGGATGTGGACCTGGAGGTCTTGTTCAAACCGGAGAACTGCTCGGGCTGCTCTCCTTGCCTGGCGGAGGAGGCGTGCCCCATGCGGGCCGTAAGCCGCGAAGAAGGCAGAGTGCGCCGCAGCGAAGCATTATGCTTTCATTGCGGCCTGTGCGCTACAGTGTGCCCTTCGGCGGTCTTCTCATGTCGCATGGGGGCCATCCGGCTGAAGACTGACGCGGGCAGCGCCAAAACCATACCCGTGGTGCTGCGCCAATCGGATCGGCTGCGGGCCCTGCAGCTGGCAGAAGACCTGAAGAAGAAGATTATGGACGGCTCTTTCCGGATGGCAGAACCAGTCGAGCGCATCTGATGAAGCGCTCGATAATCTCCTCCGGCAAGAGGCTGATGATGGGCACATCGGCATTGCCCTCCTCAACTTTTACGATTACTACTCCAGGACCCTGTAATGCAGGGGCCAGCTCTTCCACCCGCAAAACTTCGCGGACATTCTTGGCGCCCGCAGCTTTCGCCAGGGCGAATAGGTCGGTGCCAAGCTTGGTGCAGGTGGGCTGCGAGCCGGTGGAGCCGTAGCAGCAGTTGTCCAAGATCACCAGCAGATAATTCTCGGGCGCATGATGGGCGATGGTGGCCAGGGTTCCCAGGTTCATGAGCACCGAGCCGTCCCCATCCAAGACCATCACCTTTCGTTCCGGCTGCGCCAGGGCCAGGCCTAGGCCAATGGAGGAGGCCAGGCCCATGGAACCGAGCATGTAGAAGTTTTCCGGGCGATCCTTAACCGAGAAAAGCTCACGGCTGGGATAGCCGATGTTGCAAACCAGCAGGGCGCCGCAGGCCGCCGCTGCCTCTACCGCCAGGGCGATGGCCTCAATGCGCTTCATATTCCCCTCCAAAACTCTAAATCCAGAAGCACCGCAACGGGGCGGCGGCCTGCGGACGCAAGGCTCCAAGCCTGCTCCACCGTCTCCTGCGCCTGCGCTGGCTGAGGCGAAAAATGAGAGATGTTCATAGCGTCCAGCAGGGGCACGGTAATCCGGCCCATGGGCACCTGGCCGATAACCGGCTCGCCCTTGCTCCCCCGTTGGCTGATGATCATGAGCAGAGGAATGCCGTAGAGCATATCCAGCGACGCCAGGGCGTTGATGCTGTTTCCCAAACCTGAGTTTTGCATGAGCAGCGCAGGCCGCAGCCCGCCCATCCAAGCCCCGGCGCACAGGCCCACACCTTCCTCCTCGCGGGTGACGGGCAGGTGGATGATATCCGGGTCGCCGCTAACAAGAGCGAGCAGCTCTTGCAGGTTGATGCAGGGCACAGAAGCCACGAAGTTGATGCCGGCACGCTTGAGACCCTGATATATAGCTTGTGTCGAAGATGGCATATTGCTCTTGCCTATATCTGCTGTTTTCAATTGATCAATTCTATCCAGGAGGTTCTTAGTATTTCTTCGCCTGCTTTTCTTCTTCAATTGCCATCAGCATGCATCTTAACTATTTAAGTTTAATTTAACAACCAGGATTTTAGTATCAGGACATTTTTGAGACGTTAAGACACAATATTTAATAATGATTAATGCTAACAAATACTAGAGAAAAGAACTCTGGAGTTGATTGAATATGCCCGTATCAGGAAGGGAAATCGCAACCCTGGATTTTGCGAATCTTATCGGCGGACCCTTGAACGCCGTTGTCGAAGCACAGGCAAAGTCGGCTATAACCACGGCCAATTTTATAAAGGAAGTAGGTTTCACAAAAGAAGGGAAAGTAATTAATGTCGATTTTACATATAACCGTAAAAACGACGATGGTGAAGACCAGCAGTTCACGCTAACTGTTCCTTTCCTTACAATGTTGCCTGTGCCATATATTTCGATAGTAGATGCAGTAATAGAATTCAACGCCAAGATCACCTCTATCAATGAGTCCCATATGGAGGATAACTTTTCGCAGCAGTTGGATGTAGAGGCAGGAGGAAAGTTATGGTTTATTACCGCTAAGGTACAATCAAAGACTGCGTACCAGAAGAAGAGCGCTACATCTGAGAGAGAGGAGCGCACTTTCGACATGCATGTACGTGTTGAAGCAAAGAACCAGGACATGCCATCAGGTACAGAACGCATACTTACCCTTCTGGAAAATTCAATCGGTGAGAAGAAAGGGCCGCTCTTGGCGTTTTTTAAGATTGTGTCAAAAGATGCCACTGATAAAAAAATATTAAACGTTGAATCAGAAAATATCGATAAGTTAAAAAGCCAGAAATTCTCTGTAATGGAAGGTAAAAATTCACATGATTTCACGATAAACAACTCAGACGCGGAAAAAGGTCAGATCACACTGAATGAGGAAATAAACGATTCATATATTGGCAAGAGCTTCGAATTGCCGCTTAAACCGGTGACTAAATCGGGACAAGGGTCTTAGCCGGGACAAATAGCTTAATCATTGTCCTTGGAGGAATTGGCTAATATATACCAAGTGAAAGAATAAGGCCGTTGGAAGTCGCAGTCCTGCGGCCTTTATTTATTTGCTGAGGTGCAGAGATGGACGAAAAAGCGAAAACAAGATTATCCGATGTCCTTGGGGCATTTGTCACCAGCGTGGCTTATGGCAGAAACGTCTCTGATGTGCAAGCGCTGCGCATAGCTCTCAACTACCAAAAAAATGTTCTTCTCGAGGGCCTCCCTGTTCCCAGGCTGAGATTGTCACAGGTGAGCATCAGCCTACCCGTTATTTTAAAGGAAGTATTGCCTGGGGAGCCACCGAAATGGAATAGTCCTGAAGAAATAACTAAGGTTGCATCCTATTCTTTCCAGGCAGAAATTGAGGATGAATTGAAACGTCTTGATTATTTGGAACGATTAAAAAATCCAATTGAAGAGGAGACGGATTTATACGAGCGATAA
>JALNZQ010000099.1 GCA_023229165.1 Methanothrix sp. | reverse complement strand
CATTTCCGCGTAGCTGGACTGTAGACTGGAAGTACTTGCCGGCCATGCGGCTACAACGATCGCAGGCCATAAGTTTAATGCGGACAGGAATTTCGCATTGCTCGCTTATGCTCCTGCCTCTGAAACTGCCATCGATATTGATTTTTGCCAGATATCGAGTGGCTCCAACTTTCCGGAGGTCAAGCTCAATCTGCGGCTCTGCCAGCTCTTTATGAAGGCAAAGTGCATCTATTGCCGCTTGATGTGCCAGTTCCTCAACAGAACGGCTGTCTGGAAGCTGCCACCTGGATTTTATCTGCCGGGAGCCGCAAACTGAGCAGATGACCACCTCGACCTGGTCAGGACAGCTAACAAGCGTTGCTTTTTCCAGGGCACATTGCGGGCAGAGCCCTTCAACTGTCGGCAGACCGCACCGATGACAGATGGCTTGCATCACATTCGCACCATCTGAGCGTAGAGAACTCCATTGATGGAGAGGGTACAATCTCTCTCCACGTAGCCCAGGGAGATAGCATGCTCGACGGTTTTGCAGCCCACGAAGTTGGCCATTGTCGCCCCAGCGAGCGCTGCCTCAACCTCGGAGCTGGAAGCCTTCTCTCCTCCGAAAAAATCAGGATTGACATCGATCTTAAGGTGGCCTTCGGCGAACTTCTTTCCCAGGAGATCACAGTCACAGACTGCAATGAGGGTATGTGCTCCATGTTGGTGGCTTTTCAAATACATCTCTTTCCTTTCCGTCTCTTCAGGCATATTGGACATAGCTATCATCGCTTTGCTTGTATTTAAGGAAGCTTCAACATTCCAGGCCGGGGCTCGAATACTTCCCCATCTCTTCTCATGCGGTCGATGATCTCTTCCGCTTTAGCTCTTTCTATGCCCAGCTCCTCTGCTCGATTCAAGACTGCGTCCCTGGGGGCCGGGCCCTGTTGTTCTTTACTCACATCCCTTATGATGTCGATCACCGATTTAGTCCTATCTCTGCTGCTCTTGGTGGTGCCTGAGGCAATGATGTCCGCATCCAAAAAGCCTGTCTCCGGGTCGACGCCCACTTTCCGCAAGCATGCTTCCAGGATCTTGACTACCCGTTTGGCATCATCCAGAGTGACTTTATCGGAGAGGCGCAGGCGAGCACTGGCTTCACCCAGGCGTATGAGCGCCTCCAGTTGCCGGGCGGTGACGGGCACAGGCTTGTTGGTGTCCTGCCCCTGGCTCCGGAGACCCACGTAGTACTTGAGGAAGTATTCTTTGGCCTCATCACTTAAGGTTGGGAATATGTTCTTTCTGGCATAGGCCACGTACTTTCGCAGCAGCTCCGGATCAAGGACCGGCTTGATTACTATCAGGGCGTTGTCGATGTCCTCTTGAGATATATCCTGGTTCCAGGCGGCTTGGGTAGCCAGCTCTCCGGCGTAGTTGCTCTTCAGAATGTGCTGGGCGATGGCAGAATCCCTCTTGGTATCCGGATCGTCGGTCAAAACGAAGATCAGATCGAACCGGGACATGAGCGCAGGTGTGAGGTTGATCTGGGGAGCGATGGGCTCGTACTTGTCGAAGCGGCCAAGCTTGGGATTGGCTGCAGCTAGAAGCGAGCAGCGCGACTTGAGGGTGGCCATGACACCGGCCTTGGCGACGCTGATGGTTTGCTGCTCCATCGCCTCGTGCAGCGCGCTCTTGTCATCATTGTCCATCTTGTCCATCTCGTCTATGGCGGCGATGCCCTTATCCGCCAGGACCAGCGCTCCGGCCTCGATGGTCCAGCGGCCGTCGCCCAGCTCGTCCTTGACCGCGGTAGCTGTCAGGCCGGCGGAGGTGGAGCTCTTGCCAGAAGTGTAGATGCCGCGAGGCGAGATCTTGATCATGTAGCGCAATAGCTGCGATTTGGCAATCCCAGGATCGCCCACCAGCAGGATGTGGATGTCGCCTCTGATGCGCGCTCCGTCCGGCAGGTGCTTTTCGAAGCCGGAGACCAGCTGCAGCGCCAATGCCTCTTTCACGTCATCGTAGCCGTAGATGGAGGGCGCGATGGAGCCCCGGATCTTTTCGTAGATCTCCGGATCGCAGGACAACTCCATGATCAGCTTCTCCTCCTCGGGATCGATCTCAATCTCCTCGAACTCCTGCTCCGTCATCTCCACACTGATGCCTTTGTGGACGAGGTCGAAGTAGGTGCTCTTGCCCTGCTGGGGAGAAGAGCGCTGGTATGATTTGAGTATGCCGTTGACGATTACCCGATCTCCGGGAAAGATCCTGCCGGCCAGGTCGTCCTCCAGCTCGACGTCGAGCGTCTGCGGCTGCGCTCCGCCCCGCAGGTCCTCCGGAGACTCCTGCACCCTGATCTTCTGGGCATCCACGAACTTGGACTGGGCAAGCAAGAGCTTGAAGGGCCCGCCCCGGTCGCATGCCTGGTTCATGCACTTGAGGCTCTGGTCCTCGAATTTGTTGCCCGACTGCTCCTTGAAGAAGGTGAAGCCGCACCTCTGACACTGGAAGGCGGCAGAGATGATTTTGGGCCGGACCTCGGTGGCCGTGCGTACAAGCCCGTCGATGGCCAGCAGTTTACCGATGTGGTCGGAACGAAGCTCGCGGGTCTTGAAATGACGGGGCAGCTCGGCGATGCGCACATGGGCCCGGTCCATGTAGACATCCATGGGCAGGTCCAGCTCCAGGAGGGCTGCGTGGGCCGCCTCCAGGATCTGCTCCGGATTTTCCAGCAGCTCCTCGGCGAATTCGGGATCGAACCTGTCAATGTCTGAGAAGCGAATCTTCAGGCTGCGCTCGTCGGGGTAGGAGTCGGCCAGCTTTAGCAACTCATCCCAGTAACGGGAGCGGAGGAACTCCGCCCACTTGGCAACAGGATCGGCGGGCATTTTCGGGGGTGTAGTAAGTGGGCCAAGTATCTAAAGGTATGCGGTGCGGGGCGAAGATAATATGAGAAGCTATGAGAAGCCTTGAACGGAGCTTTGCTTGACGTTCAGCCTTGAATGCAAGCCCTAATCTCTTGCTCCGACATGTCTTTGACATCTGTCCCTGCGCCTGGGATGAGTCAGAAGGCAAGCGGAGCAGTGTCTGCCTCTCACGCCGCTTTACCCGTCTCCCAAAATCTCCAGTATCGCCCTCTGGCTATCCTCCGGCGTTCCTTTGGTGTTGACCTCATGAACCCTAGCCCGGGCGAAGAGCGCCTGGAAGAAGCGGCTTCGGAGAATCCTCTTGAAGTCGCTTTTTACCAGCAGATGCGGATTGAAGTAGCCGTTCGCCTCCAGTATGGCCAGCGCTTCCTTGCCATCCAGCTCCCGCACAGTCTCCTCCTGTCCGGGATCTCGCTTGAGCAGGATCACATTTTCCATAGTCGTGAGCGGCAGGATGCGGCCTTTGCCTATCACCCAGCGCAGGTCCACCACCGCACGACCCTTTTCGTCGAAGACGGCTTTATCGACCAGCCCGGAAAACTCCTTCCAGATATCAGCCAGATCGGCACGAATGTAGAAGTTCTTCTCAGATCCGTAGGCTAAGATCTCCTCGCCAAAGATCCGGGCAAAGAACCAGTCGTCTGAGACCACGCGCACTTTGGGCTGGCGCAAAAGGCCATAGGTGTGAGTGGTCTTGCCGGCACCCGATCCGCCCAAAATGCAGACGCCCTGGCCCCGCAAATCCAGACAGGCTCCATGCACCGAGTAGATGCCGTGATTGTCCTCCAGGATGTCTCCGGCCACGGAAAGCGCCAGGGACTTTATCCATCCGTAATAGTCCATGTTGAACAAAAAGCAGCTCTTGGAATGGGGATCGTAGTAAACACGGTTCTCTCCAACCGTTTCGTCCACCAGAACATAAAGCCGCCCGTGGGAGCGAACGTTCTGGGAGGCAAAATAGAAGCTCTCTTCCCAGGCATTCTTGACGGAAGAGCTGCCCGTGAGAAGCTTGATACAGCATCCGTAAATCTCCGACTTGATCTCGTAGAGCACCTGATTGCCGTATTGCTCAACCAGCTTTTCCTTCTGCTGCATGGATATGATCTCTACCGCATAAGCCATTCCCAACACCTCTTATTTCCCATTTTTCCCGCAGGCCTGCACGCCACCTAGATAGTGGCGGCCCACGAGTCGCATCTGATCATCCAGCTCGTAGACCAGGGGCCGGGCCGTAGCGATCTCCACCTTCTCTATTTCCAGGTCGGAGATGTTTTCCAGATGCTTGACTAGGGCGCGAATGGTGTTGCCGTGCGAGACCACCAGCACGTTCTTGCCCTTCTCCAACTCCGGGGCAATCAGGGCCCGCCAGAAGGGCAGCACTCGCTCCTGCGTGTCCTGCAGGGATTCCGTCCTGGGCAACAGGCTATCCAGCACATCCCGATAGCGCGCATCCAGACCGGGATTGCGATCGTCTTCCTCGTCCACGGCGGGCGGCCTTTCTAAAAAGCTCCTCCTCCAGATCTGTACCTGCGCCATACCGTACCGCTTCTCCGTCTCCTGCTTGCTCTTGCCCTGCAAGTCTCCATAAAAGCGCTCGTTGAGCCGCCAGCATGGGAGAGCCGGAATCCACATCTGATCCATCTCATCCAGCACGATCCACAGCGTCCTGATGGCGCGCTTTAAGACCGAGGCAAAGGCGATGTCAAAGGAAAGGCCGGAACTCTTCATGAGCCATCCGGCCTCCCCTGCCTCCGCTCTGCCCCTCTCGGACAGATCAATATCCAACCAGCCTGTGAACCTGCCCTCCAGGTTGAAGAGGCTCTGGCCGTGCCGCAGCAATACCAGTTTCGACATTTAGTCTCCTTTGCGATCAATCATTCTGGATTCAAAGGTTTGCTGCGCACTTTGCTTGATAGATCTTCCAGGCAGCTTCTACGCTTGCACCCTCAACGGTTATGGCATAGACGGCGTTGCACATTCTAACCGCATCCTCTGTGGCTTTCTGGTGAATGTTCCTGCCAGTGGCACTGCCAGATGCGCCGCTGACATGAATCTGGTCATAAAGCGTCTGGAGGAATGATTTTACATCGCAGCTCTCTCCGCCAGCGCAGACCACTTTGGTCCTGCCAGCTGCGAGTATCGCCTCCTGGAAGACTTCGCTTGATTTGTATCCATCTTTTACAGGATAATTAACCTTGGCAAAGTCGCTTCCCAAGGCAGCAGCCACGCCAGTTGCCCCTGCTATCAAGTGAGGGTCCTTCTCATCCTTTACCGCCTTGCCGCGAGGATACATCCAGAGCACTGTTATAAGACCGTGCTTGTGCGCGCTATAAACCAGTCGTGCAGCTTCGCTGAGCATCTCAGCCTCATGCCCGCTTCCCAGATAAACTGTATAGCCCACACCAAGAATATTCAGCCCGCTTTCCTCCTTGAATTCCTGGACCTGCTCTAAATCGAGCCACTGGCTGCTGATTGGATCTACCCGAGCGGTCTTGATCAGATCCGTCTTCGAGTTAAGCTTTATCATATAGGGCACATTCGGATAGTTCTGGCCGTATTTAGCTATGAGACCAAGTTGAGTCTCAAAAATGCCGATCCTCCCTTTGCTGGCAATTTCAAATAAGTGCTCAGGGCAACGATCTGCAGGGTCTATTCCAGGACCGCAGAAATCACTGTTCATGTGCTCGACCTTCTGGTCTCCTGCAAAGAGCATCATGCGACCACATCCATGGGTTATTTTCAAGTAATTCTCTTTGTAGGTTTGGCGAGCTTTTTTGGGGACATCCAACGGCACGATTACTTCGCATGCATCATATGGCATAATTCCAAATATTATCTCGAATTGCATTTAAACTTATCTGCATATGATCATCATGTTGATTGTCTTAAAAAACACGGGTGCAGTCTAAATTGCCGCAAAAAAAAAAACCGGAAGAGATGGCTGAGAAGAACTGCACTTTATCGATCAAAAGTTATATTAGATGGAAGCCAGAGTTGACCATCTAATTAAGGCATTGAGTGTGGATATGATGGACGCCTCCGATAGCATTCAACAATCATCAATAAGATCAGAACACGATATATATTTAAAATATTGTACGTGTTTAGCTAGCTAGCTTTGCCGTAAGCATTTGGAGACAATCCAGTCCTCTCTGTCCCCATGTTGCCAGTGTCGTCATAATTCGCTCATGAATCGAGGTTCCTTTATCATTACGAAGTGTGCCCAAGATCTTTCTCAAGATGACCTGGGGTCGCAATGCTCTTTCTGCCCGATTATTTGTCGGCTCTACACCCGGATTGATGATAAACGTGAACCAGTAGTCAAACCCGTTATTGATTTTTCCGATGAATCTCTGTACTTTTTCGATAGAGTACACGTTCCCGATCCAATGCCGAAGCGCTTCTTGCGCAGAGTTCCACAGGTTTATCCGGACTTCTGGCGGAGGATCGTTTTCCAAAGCTTTGGTTAGCGATTCATAAAGTTCCTTGAGCGCGTTATGTAGTGGAATAGCTTCTTCGAACTTCTCGGAGAGATCTTTCGATTCCCGAAGTAGATGTGCCCAGCATCGCTGTAATCGCTTTGTGAATCTGGCATACGGTTTCCACCCATCACATACGATTATTCCTTTGAATCTTCTCGTCAAAACCTCTATCAGGACCTTCGTGCCTCGACTCTTTCGAATCACAAAAAAGGTCTCTGAAGGCGTAGTGAATGTCCAGATCCAATGTTTTTCTCCCTGGACATGGATTCCGGTTTCATCCACGTACAGGATCGGAGCACCACGGATCTTGTTCAAGATTGCATGGTATTCCGATTGAACTGCTTCGGCGGCGCGACGGGTTAAATCAAATATCGTAGCAGGACTTATTTTCAGACCATGCATCCTGTTCAGTGCACTTTTTATCTTTCTGTGAGGCAACCTATCCTCATATTTTAGCAGCGTAGCCTGCGCAATTATGTTGTTTCCAAATTTACCTTCATGCGGGCAACTTGTATCATTCGCAACAACTTCTTTCCGGCAGCAGGGACATCTGTAATGAGCTATTTTGTATTCTGTGACCATGACTGGCTGAGGTTCAGGAATTTCCTCGATAATCCTCGACTCAATTCGGAAAGGGGAGCCAAGCTCTGATCCGCAATCCGGACATCGATCGGCTGTAACCTCTACTTGATTATCTGGTGCAGCATAAGATCTCGTTAAGCCTTTATGACCTATCTTTTGGCCGGGTTTTCCCTTGCTGTCTTTGTCTTTCTTCCGATTGCCGCCACGTCTGAGACTTGGCGGTGTGTGCGCATTCTCATATTGGGCTAGTCGGGCTTCAAGTTCGATAACTTTTGCCTTGAGCAGCTCATTCTCATGTTTTAATTGTTCAACAAGCTCACGAAGCTGCCTGTTAATTTCTCCTTCGTCCATACTCCCAATAAAAGAATATTACGATTATATTACTTAATTTTTCTGGTCTAAATGAATTTTGATGGAAATTTTTAGAAATTTAAGTGAGGGCTAAACACGTACAAATTTTTTAACTGCCTCTGCAGCTTCACCTATCTTGATATGCGGCTTTAGCTCAGTAATCCGAATTTCTCGTGATTTCACGTTTTCGTTTTCGTTGAGTGTAACGAAAAGAGCAGTGGCCAGACGTTCCAGATCAGCAACACCCATAGTTCCAATTTTCTCCGCGATAAACTGGATCTTTTCCGCATATTTGCTTAGCGTCTTAGGATATCGAATAAGAAATTCTTGGCCTTCTTTTGTGGGAAAAAGGCTTGGACCGTAGGGAAGACGTGTCTTATACTCAAGCAAACGATCTGCTCGCAATGCTGTAACCTCGTCGTTTAAATCAAACGAGTATGGTCCATGCTTGTAAAGGATAAACTCGAAACTCATAGGAACTTGCATCAGCGCTTGCAGGAAATATGCAGCCTTCTGGATGTGAGTCTCGCCGCACCAACTGCCTTTTGCTTTCATCTCGTTTATCAGCGAGAGCAAAACGGCATCTTGCTGCATTCTTTTCATCATTTTTCCTCCCACTCGTTCGAAGTTATGATCCTAATCAGATTCTTATCACGCCAAGTCTCAGCTCTTTTCCTGCACTTCGGGCTTATATAAACGTAATCAATTGCTACCATTGGTACCTTTTCCAAAGTCTCAGATTTGGAGAGTGATGAAAAAATGCGACCGTCTCTGGCGAGAACGGGAAAGTTGAGACCGCTCTCTTTCTGTGTGTAGGTATCATGTCTAACCTGCGAATCTCCAAACTCTTTGCACGCTGCTTCAAAAACCGCCTTGCTTGCTTCGCGATTTATTTCTAGATCTTCACGGGTCCTCTGATAGAGCAGCCTAAAATGCTCTCTTCTGACAATGCGGCGGGCAGGATCGTAACCTGGATGCTCTTTGCCCCGAACCGCTCGGAATAGCTCAGATATCACCTCGTTATCCGTGATTTGCAGGAGGTCTTCTACGGATGTAGAGAATAAGCCGGCCGGAAGCCAGCTCTTTAAAAAGTCCTTGAGATGAATGTCGTAAATCCGGCGAACATGATGGCAATAAACCTGCGAGAACATAAAGTACCTCGCCAACAGCAAAGCCTCCGCGGAATGCAAGCCTCCCTCTTCTATGCCCAGACTTGGCTCCTGAGATCCTGGCTCATCCTCGGAGACTCTGTCAACCTTGGGCAGGATGCGAAGGGTATCGATCAGACGGTATTGGTCGAAACGTCCGTAAGCAACGCCTATGTGGTGAGAATCTCTCAGCAAGTAGTCCATTCTATCCACTCCGAAAGCGTCACCTACTATTATCTCGGAGAGGATCGCCTCCCAGTCATCGAATCCGCTATCCTTGTAGTGCTTGGGACCCACAGCCAGCTTGGCCACATCCTCTGAGTTCACTTTCATCGCGCCCCAAATTCGCACCATTTCATCGCCGCGGATCAGTTCTATAGTCAGACGCTCATGATCCCATCCTTTGGGCAGCAAATCGCTCTCTGCGGCGTGAGAGAAAGGAAGGTGGCCCAGGTCGTGGCATAAAGCCGCCATGCGTAGTGTTCTTCTCCAATATTCCAGGTCGAAATTCTTGGGAATTATTGATCTTACTGATTCGTGGATATTATCCGGATCTGTTACAACACCGTAGACTCTGTCGGCAAGCTCCATGACTCCGAGAGAATGCTCAAACCGGCGATGAGTGGCACTTGGATAGAGCAGATAGGTCAAAGCAAGCTGGTGGATATGGCGGTGCCTCTGGAAAGGAGCACTATCCAGGACCTGC
>JALNZQ010000098.1 GCA_023229165.1 Methanothrix sp. | reverse complement strand
ATGATATATCTGATCTTCTTCTCTGTTAGCTTTACAACCTTATTCTTCTTTCCCATGCCTTTTTGATGGGTATATAAAGTCAAGAGTTTCGGGACTCTACAAATGAGATGGCTTTGCATCAATAAAAAATACAGTTTGCAGGTGATTAGGGTGGATGAACCAGAAAACATTGAATTACACCCCTTAAACGAAGATGATATCAGACCGTTGACCCAGATTATGACCAGGGCTTTTGACCATGATACCAGGATCCATCTCGGTGAGGAGAGAGGAGGTCCTGATGGATATGATGACGGACGGTTTTTGATAAAATGGGGATTACAATCACCCACTGAATCATTCACGGTCTTATTGAACGGGACACTTATCGGCGGGGTTATTGTCTGGATCAGAGAAAACGGAAAAAATTACCTGGGAACTATTTTTATTGATCCGCCATTCCAGGGAAAAGGAATAGGGACGAAGATATGGAGATTGATCGAATCGGCGTTTCCCGATACCAAAGCATGGATGACCGATACCCCTGGGTTCTCAACAAGAAATCATCACTTCTATGTCCATAAATTAGGATTTGCGATTATCAGAATTAAGAATCCAGGGAAACAAAAGGAGGAGGTATACATTTTTGAGAAGAGAATGCAATAAGCATTACTCCCTCCGCGACATGGACGGCATCAAAGATCTAATAAGAAACCTTTTGACTGGCTTGGGCTTTGCAAACCCTTGAAAAGATGGGCCCTAGGCGCAGGCAATTTCAATTACCCCTGTCCATCTATTTTCTTCCGAACCAGCTCATGCCTGGCCTTCGTGGCCTGGAAAAGCTGGTCGAACATGCCGGGTGCCTCGCGCTCTATGACCAACACTCCTGCCTCCGTGATTCCACCGACGGTGGCCACGCTCTTGATCAGCCCGGCAAAGCTCTCATCCCCCAGGAGCAGGGCCGTGCCAAGCAGGGTCTGCTTGACCAGGCGTTCTGCCAGCTCAGGCGAGATCCCCCTTCTTTGCGCTGCCTGCACGAACTCACGCATGGGGGAAGCGAAGTAGCCAGGGGCGCAGCTCGTCAGATCGGCCAGCACGGCAAAGTCCTTCTCCTTGACCTCTGCGGTTTGGCCGAGGGCATGAAAAAGGCCGGTAATGAGCCGCTGGTCTTCTGCTGTAGTATTATCCCCGAAAACGAGAAGTGTCACTCCCTGCAGCTTTTCGGAGGCCATGCTGGGAAAAGCGCGGGCCAGGCGGGCGGGGCAGAAGCTCTGTAATTTTTCCAGCGACACGTCCCCGGCCACTGAGACGACCAGCTTTTGGGAATTGAGCAGGTAGGCGACGTCGCTGAGTACGTCCCTGACCTCCAGGGGCCGAACGCAGATGAAGATCACATCGGAAAGCTCAGCCACAGCGCGATTGCTCACCGGGCGGATTCCGATAGCCTCTGCCAGACGCTTTACCTTCTCCGCCCTCCGGTTGCTGGCCAGGATCTCCTCCGCCTCAATGGCCCCGGTCTCCACGAACTTCTTTATCAGCATGCTTCCCAAATGGCCGGTGCCGATGAATCCAAAAGTTGTCATTTTGTATTTCTCCGCGGTGTGCGTGAACTTCAAATCCCTGATCTAATGTCCACCTTCAAAGATCCTGCGGGCATGCCGCAGCCAAAGCCTCACACCTCTAGCTGGAACTCCTGGGGCCATAGCCCCTTTTCCTTCCGGCATTCATGGCAATCCAAAGAGCGATTTTCAATCATCTCATCCACCTCGGAGATCCGGATACAAAAGACCTCGGCCAGAATCTCCTTGGCCGTCTGCAGCTCTAAAGCTCGTCCATCTTTCCGGAAAGTGCCTGGCAAAGTCGCCCTCTTGCGCGGCCTTAGTAGCTTTAAGACTGCTGCCATGATGGGATACTACTACGTGTAAGCTTAAGAACATTTGCAGGAAAAAGATATTCAGGAACCATTTTTACATAATATAAAGTATGAATAAGATACAAATAGAGAAATGAGAAAGATGCTCTGTTAGAGCAAGGTGAGAAACTTCCCATAGGGATGAGAGGGCACTGATGATCGGCGTCGGCCCGTTTGAGACGCGATTATTATATTTTATTAATTTATACATAAGTTACATGTTGTATGTACTGTCAGGAATCAATCCCTTCTCGAAGTGCTTGCGAGAATAATCTATGACCCAAGCCGATACAAAATATAAATACCTCAAGCCCAGTTCGACTTGAGGCAACCAGGGCTGCGAAATCTATCAGGGATAATCACAGATATAGTATTACCAGTAAGCTCGCTATGACATCATCTTCAGCTAGCGGGCCGTCTCATTGTGTGTATTAATCTTCCTCCTCCTATTTTTTATCAATAGGCTCCGATATATTTCACAGCTGACACTGATGCATCTGGTGCTCCGGGAGAATTACTGGTCGATGCAGTGGATGAATATATAGTCCCTTTATTGGGACGCCATGTTTGTGCTGCCATGCCTAGATCAAAATTATAATTAAAGGCATAAGCACTTACGCTGGCCTGAGATCCTTTTTGGCACACTTGCGTTTGCAATGCGCGAGTTAGCCACGGGGTGGCTGATGCTTTTGCTTGGTATGCATAAGTACGTCTAGGCCGGAGATCTAAACTTCCAAGAGATACGTAGCTGCTTCCGCGAGATTCATCGTAAATCAAAGAATCGTAAGATTTTTCATAATAGTGCCTGCCCCATACCATGTTGGAAATATAGCCATTCTTCGCGGATGCCGTTTTTATATTTACTGATGCATCGGTTTTGCTTTTTGTAGCTGTGGCGGAATCGTCATAGCCACTGATGGATCCCGTACTTACGTGCACTTCTGTGTGCGCCTCATCAAATTCTTGGTTGCGGGCAGTTGATTCTAATAGGATTCCAAGCGTATTGCTTTTTTCAGTGCCTTCTATGTATGCAGCATTTTGCTTTGTGTTTACTGTGGTTTTCGTAGCCAGTGCAGAGCTTGAGTATTTCTTGATTGTACCATGCGGTATTTCTGCTCGCGAAAGGGCACTGTCTCCCTCTTTATTTTGGACATTTGGGCAGCTCCAAATCCCCTCACCCGTCGCTAATTCCCAACTTGTTTTGGACTCGGCACTTGTTTTGGTTGCAATCGCGGAGTGACTGTAGCCGACCAGGGAGCCTTGGTCTATAGATGTGCATGTATCTGCGCGATCTCCTTCAGAATTATAGGCAGAGGCATGACCATGGATCGAATCCGCATCATAGATCGTCACTTTCTGTCCAACTTCTACTTTTTTGTCAGACAAGCCGACACCCTCAGAGGGAATGGCCCAGTAGCTATATGTCCAGCTATTTGCATTTTTCGCGGACATCCATACCGTCGCACAAGCTCCTTCTTTATTTTGGGCACTGTGGTAGTCATAAAGGTCACCGCTTCCACCGAAAAGAGGACTTGTTAATTTTGAAGCTTTTGATAGCCCAACTACATTACCAAAGGTCAAGATGGTTTTATCTGAAAGCTCCGAATTGATACCTATTTTATATGTTATTTCCGAGTCGACAGCGCTGCCTCCGTTGGCACCAGATATGCTTATACTAAAGCCATTTACCAAGGGAGTGGAAACGATCAAAAAAGTCGAAACCAGGAATACAATTCCCCATAGCAATTTCTTTTTTTCCCACCTAAGATAGAGGCAGTGTCTCGAATTTCTGTAATTTCGTAGCTACCCTGCATCTTATTATCATTACTCTTCGTTCATCGATAAATACCTTTTACACGCTACACAATCATTGTTAATATTATTAGATTCATCCTATGAATTATTTATCATTGAGATATGTTCTGAATGATTACGTAAGGCAACACAGCTATATCAGGTGGCGAAATCGGCTGGCTAGATAGACGTCCAAATATGAAAGGAAATAAACATTCTGCGCTATGCACGCAATACTATAATAAGCAAATCAAAAACATTGAACAAGCCACATTTTATTGGTAGAATTATAGCGGGGAGTAGATTTGAACTACTGATCTACGGGTTATGAGCCCGTCGGGATATCCTGACTACCCTACCCCGCTGCATTTGGGATATACTCAATGACTTTACTCTAGCTTATAAAGCTTGCGTACAAAAAGGCGCAGTTCTGGTGAGATGAAAAAGGGAGCATTATACATTTTTCCATCGAAACAAGTCCATCCCACGCTAAAATCCACTCAGATCACGCCATGATTTTGCCGAGCGCGCAGATCATCTCGCCGCGCAGCCGGCTGGAGATGGCTTTTGCAGTCCGGGTTTTCGGGCGTGTTCTTGGACATGGTCGCATACTGTCGCTTACTTAATGTATCTGAAAGTGCTAGTGCAGTCTTATGTTGCTCCTGGGCGCGGATGAAGCTGGAAAAGGCCCCGTCATCGGCTCCATGTTCGTGGCCGGCCTGGTGATCGATGAGGATCGGCTCTTCGATCTGGCTGGCTTTGGGGTCAAGGACTCCAAGCTTCTCGCGCCGGCGAAAAGAGAGATACTGGCCAGAAAGATCAACGGGATTGCCACCGACCAATATATCCTTGAGGTGAAGGCCCAGGTCATCGATGAGCTTCGACTCGTTATGACCATGAACGATATCATGGTGAGGAGCTTCTCAACGGTTGTGGCGAAGCTGCACGCCGACCGGGCTATTCTCGATGCAGCCGATGTGAATGCGCAAAGGTTCGCAGATCGTGTGAAGGCCGCGAGCAAGACCACCATGCACCTTTTGGCCGAGCACAAAGCCGATCAGCGCCATCACGTCGTCTCGGCTGCTTCCATCCTGGCCAAAGTGCGGAGGGATGCATCAATGCGAGAGCTGGAAGAGGCCATGCACTGCAAGATTGGCAGCGGCTATCCCCACGATCAGGATACCATAAATTTTTTGAACGAATGGGTGAAGGAAAACCGGGATCTACCCCCCTGTGCCAGGCATAGCTGGGCGACGGCGCAGCGTATAAAAGCTAGTTTTATATAGGCCGCCTGAAACTAAGAGGCGCAAAGAAGAAGGGATCTCATGGATATAGAGGATACGTTGCTCATGATTCCAGGGCCGGTCAAGGTCGCGCCTCGCGTTCTGCGCGCCCTGTCCAAGCCCATGATCAGCCACCGAAGCGGTGACTTTAGCGTGATTTACAGCGACTGCTGCAAACTTCTTAAGCAGTTCTTCGAGACCAAGAACGAGATCGTAGTAATGACCGGCAGCGGCACTGTGGGCATGGATGCCGCGGTTGCCGGCCTCATCGGCCATGAAGATAAGATAGTAACCATATCTAACGGCAAGTTCGGCGAAAGGTTCACCGAGATTGGCGAAAGATACGGCAAAGCCATTCCCGTAAAGTTCGAATGGGGTACTCCCTTCGACCTGGACAGGATAGAGGCCGCGCTGGAAGGAGGCGCTAAGGCCGTAGCCATGGTTCACAATGAGACCTCTGTGGGCCTGACCAACCCTGCGAAGGAAGTAGGCAAGCTCGCCAGGAAGCATGATGCAGTCTTTATCGTAGACGGTATATCCTCTATCGGCGGCAACGATTTTTTCACCGATGAGTGGGGCATAGACATTGCCATCACCGGCTCGCAAAAGGCTCTGGCCGTGCCTCCGGGCCTGGCCGTGGTTTCCACCTCTCAGAGAGCAGAGGAGCGTTTCTTGCCCAAGAGCAGCAGCTACTACTCCGACCTGAAAGCCCATCTGAAGAGCGTGCGAAAGAGCCAGCCCCAGACGCCCTTTACCCCGGCAGTCTCGCTGTTCTTCGCCATGCAGGAGTCCCTGCACATGACAGCCGAGGAGGGCTTTGCCGCTCGCCGGGCAAAAACGGCCAAACAGGCCGAGTCGGTTCGCTCCGCGGCTAAGGCGCTGGGCATCGAGCTGTACCCCCAGGTCAATGAGCACACACACTACTCCAATACCGTCACCGCCATGAAGATGCCGGCGGGCGTCACGGACGACCAGCTGCGCGGCGGCATGAAAAAGCGGGGCGTAATAGTATCCGGCGGACAGGACCTTATCAAGGGCAAGATCTTCCGTATCGGCACTATGGGCGTATGCTCCAGCGGCGACATCCTGCGAACCATCCAGACTTTGGAGCTGATCCTGGCCAAGCAGGGCAAGATTGCCTCATGCGGCGCGGGAGTCGAGGCTGCTAGCCGGGTGCTGGAAAGTTGATACGCAGATAAAACGCACTTGAATCAATCTTTTTTTTTAATCAAGAACTGGATGTTTTTCCTACTATCAATAATAGCAACCATAAGAGGGCAAAAAGGCTTTATAAGTAGGTATGCATGCAGTTAAATATATTCTTGATTTCATGGGGGTCGAAGCTGTTGAGTAGATCAAAAGCAGAAATGCGCACTAATGTATTAAATCTATGCTCATCACTATGCAAGAAAGTAGGAACAGAGCGACTTCATCTCACATTATTGCTATTATTAGTAAGCATAATTTCTGCGTTATACCTTGTCCCACCATGTGCAGCCCAGAGCGGCTATGAAATCAGAAGCGCCGTGGTAACTCCCGAATACGGCTATGAGGATTTCACCTACTCCGCCCAGGTATGGATGAGCGAAGAGGCGGCCCGCGAAGTAGGCTTGATTGCCGTAACAAAATTCAGCATGAAGCTGAATATCTACGACCAAAATCAGTTGATTTACTCAGAATCATCTCCCAGTCAAACTGGCATGAGCCAAACCTCCTTTTCCTTCGGGCCCTACAGCTTCAAGGATCGATTTGCCATAACCAGCACCAGCTATGCCACCTTTGAATTTATTTTCTACGCAGGCGGTCAGCAGGTCGCAAAAACAGCTAGGATAAAAGGCCCCATCGTCCAGCCACCGACAATGACCGGCACCCCAAGCTTTGAGAAGAAGCCCTATTTCTTCCAGGGAATCGCAGTCTCGGCTGGATTCAAGGACATGGAAGGGCTAAGCCCCAAGCCGACATGCCATCTGGAGATCACAGGCCCGCAGGGGACTGCAGATTCCAGAATCTGGACCACAGCAGACGTTTCTTGCCAGTCCTCGGGAAAGAGCACATATACCTGTACTGTAGCTGAGGATCTATCCAGTTACAGGACTGGGGGAGATTTCACTTTCAAGCTGGTCTACAACAACCTCAAGGTCGACCCCTTAACCTATGGACCATATAACATTTCGCTTCAGCCCTATAACCCCTCTCTGGAAAAAGTTGCCATTCCTAAGCTGCTGGATTATACCAACTTCACCATTCAGGCTTATGTCAAGGATGCCGGCGCCAAGATGGTGGGCGGCATCCCGGATGGCAGTGTGGCCAGCCTGATTATCAGCCACCCCCAGAAAGGCGAGATGACTTATGACTCATCTGAGCCAAAGGTACAGGGCAGCAGCCTGGTCTACGAGTGGTCCAATGAGAATATCCCGGCCCTCTTCAACCGCAGCGATGTGCAGCTCGCCAAGAATGCGCCCTTCCAGGCCAAAGTGGTATACAGGAACGAAAACTGGGATTATCAAGCAGAGAAGTCCAATATCAGCTTCAAGGTAGTGGAAGAGATACCAAAACTGGACCTGCAATATCCCTCAACCGTTTACGTGCGGACAGGTGAGAGCACCGCTCAGGATATAATTGCCACAGTTACATTCTCTAAGGGTGCCGGAGATACGAATTTCATGCTTTCAGGCCAGGATCTGGACCTGAATTTAACGGAGAAGGGAGTGCCTCTGGGAGGTAACAGGTATCAGTACAAGTGGCAGGTCGCTTTCGACGATCGCCATGTCGATAATAACTACACTCTTGCATTATCCTTTGTCCACCCAACGCTCGAAGGCGGCAGGTATGCCTTCGAGGACAAATTTATTGAAGTCTTGCCGCTTTCCGTGCAGTTTCCCCAGGCTGACGTATCCCCAACCACTGGCCTATGGAACGAAAGCTACACCTATTCCCTGAAGATCAATACCACCATCGTACCTCTCGAAGTCCGGCTGCAGACCTATGATCCCTGCAGCAGCGAATGGACGGACAAGGGGGCCCAGAAAGCCACCGTTGAATCATCATGGATCAACTGGACTCTTTCGCCCTTCAGCTACGATTGCATTGAGATGCAGCAAGAAGGAGCCAAGTATCGTTTCAAGGCCAGCTTTGCCGGAAAAGATTACTTCTCAAAGCCCTACCAGGGCCCGACCTTCAATGGGGGCAGTCCCGTACTCATCTCCCTGGACAGCGATCCTGTGGTCTATGTCTCCGAGGGCAGCGAGTCATCCAGCAGCATTGCGGCTGTAGTGGAATACGGGGCAGGCCAGGGCCAGGCCACCCTCCGCCTGGCTGAAAAGAATATCGAAGAGACCAGCCAGGGAATAGCTCTGGGCGGCAATCGGTATCGATACGAATGGAGCCCGACCTTCGAAGAGACAGACACAGGTAAGAGTTTCAATTACACAATCAGCTACAAGCATCCGAGCCTTGCCGCGGAAATACAGCTGGCTGAAAAGGAGATTGCCATCAAAGCAATATCAATCAGCTTTGGCAATGCGACAGTAGCGCCTGTAAAAGGCAAATGGAATGAGACTTATAATTATTCGGTGGCTGTAAGCAGCAACGTCGAGATGAAGGTGGCACTGGAGGTCTATAATCCCTGCAGCAAGGAGTGGATGGAGCGAGCTTCCGGCACCGCAACGAGTGGCGAGAGCTTTGTCAATCTCTCGGCCAAGCCCTTCAAATACAAATGTGCCGACGCAGAGGGAAAAGAGGCTAGCTATCGTTTTGTTGCCGGATTTGCAGGAGCGAGATTCGAATCAGAGGTATATTCGGGACCGCTTATCAGCGGAGGCAATCCGGAACTGGTATCACTGGACTATACACCGATACTCTATGTGACTGAGGATGTTCTCGCTTATCAGGTTGTAAAGGCAATCGTGGACAGTCCCCAGGGACAGGGCGCCGTGGCCTTGAGCATCAACGGCCCGGAAATGAACTTCACCGAGGAGGACAAAGGGACCTTCCTGAGTGGACAGAGGTACGCTTATACCTGGTCAATTCCCTTCGGAGTAGATAATGCTGGAAACCATACATTATCGCTGCGATACCGGCATCCTGAAATCGCAGGCGGAGAGATCTCTTTCCCAGTACAAAGTATGAGGGTTATGAAAGCAGAAGTAAAAAAGAAAGACGAAATAATTAAATTTGATCAGGCATCTGTTACTCCTGCAAACGGCTCGATCTTTACCGGATTTGCTTATTGTGTGAATGTGCAGTCCGATCTGAAAAATTACGATGTGGAGCTTTTCACACAGGAGCCAGGCTCAATCAAATGGATATCGCAGGGAACTATCCCCTATAACAGCACATCTCAAGTCCTCTGCTGGCC
>JALNZQ010000097.1 GCA_023229165.1 Methanothrix sp. | reverse complement strand
TGCCCACGCTCATGAGGGGAATGACGGTCTTGCCCTCCACTGAGACCGGATCGCCCACGGCAGTCCTGGCGGATAAAGCCTTTTGCATCTCCTCAGTTATGGTTTTCAGTATGTCGGTCAGTTCCTGCGTTCTCTCACTCCCTGACAATATTCTCACACTCCTATTAATAATAGTCAGGGATGGATGAAAAAGCTTTCTTCGTCTCCTTAAACTTGATCAGGGCAGTGAGAAGATCATTGTAGGGTGTGCAGACACCATAATCCCTGGCATACTGGGAGATGGCCCCGTTCAAGGCATCGATCTCCGTTTGTCGTCCCAACAAAATATCCTGCAGCATGCTGGCGCGGTGATCCACAGTGGGAGGAAGCTGCCTTTCCAGTAGATAATGGTAATACTCATCTGCATCCTGATAAGGAACTTTTATCCCTTTGGCCCTCATCACAAGAAAGATCTCCTCAATTATGACCTTTATGATGCCTCTCGTCTGTGCATTTTTGCCCAGCTTTCCATAAGCCACCCCGAGCAATGCGCCCAGGGGATTCAAGGAACAGTTGTAGAGCACCTTTCCCCAGAGGGCCGCCCAGATGTCATCCTTGCTCACAATTCTGCAGGGAATACCAGAGAGAGAAAGATCCTCCTGCAATGCCTCTAAAAGCGGCCGGTTCACAGGCAGGAATGGCTCGCCGAGCAGGACATCATCGGCGTTGACGGTGACCTTAGCGTGGCCAGGATCAAGAATTTCGGCACCAAAGATGACGCGCGCTCCTACGGTGCGATCTTCTCCCACCGAACTGGCGATGGCCTCCCAGTTGTTCAGGCCATTTTGCATGGAGACCATGATGCCTCCCTCTTTGAGCAGCGGTTTCGCCTGCGCAACCGATGCCTGCGTGTCTTTTGATTTTACGCAGAGCAGGATGATGGAAAATTGCTTTTTCGGAACATGAGTGGAAAGAATCTGCACCTCCTCTACCGGGACTTGGTGTTCTCCCCAGATGCCCGTGATCCTCAAACCCTTCTCGGAAAAAGACCGAAAATGCTCGCCTCTGCCGACGTATGTCACACTGCGACCGATTTTATGCAGAAATCCGCCAAGTACACTGCCTATGGCCCCTGCACCGTAGATGAGATAGTCCGGGCTTATGCCTGGTTTCATAAACGAGTGAAGGATTTGGTCCCTTAAGAGGGTTTCGAAAAAGCATAGATTTAAATATTTTTTGGGAGGATATCAAAGAAGCTGGGAAAAATCCGGAAAGGCTTTTATGAGTGCGATATTTGGTGAGAAGCTGACCTTCCCACAAGAGAAGGGGCAGGAAGTTAAATTGGTAGTCCACGGGGACGAGTTTTATGCTCAATACGAGACGGAAGAAGGCTACTCCGTGGTTTACGACCGAGAGCTGGGCTTATTCTGTTATGCTCTCCTGAAGGAAGGAGCCTTTTTCTCCAGCAAAATCCCCCTCAGTAAAAGCCCGCCACATAATCTGGAAAAGCATCTGGAAGAGGCGGGCAGCGTTCGCCTGGCCAAAGCAGATCAGAGCACCAAGAGAAAGGGATTGCACCGTTAGCAGTATATATTTTGAAAAACGCATTTTATCGAATAAATTATTGAGAGGGGTTCAGGCTTGCCCTGACCTCAACTTTTCAAGATCCTTTTGCATATCCGCACTCATTTTAGCATTATCGAGTTTTGAACTCGCAATCATGGGGAGTATTAGGTCATCATACTTTACCCCCACAAGATTAGCTCCACTCAGATCAACATTCGCCAGTGCAGTCCTATTTAAATAGGCGTTCCCCAGATCTGCCCCGGAAAGGTTTACATTTTCCAGGAAGACCGCGTCAAATTTGGCATTTCTTAGGTCCGCACCCTGAAGATCAACCTCTTTAAGTATCATCCGATTGAAGCTTGCTGATCTCAACACAGCACTCTGCATAACAGTTCCCCTTAAGTTCATGGATTCCAGGATACATTCGGCCAGATCCGTCCCAGATAAGTCAGCCTCATCAAGATCTGCCTTAACGATCTGGACTCCACCAAGATCGGCCCCCGACATATCTGTGCCGCTAAGATCGGCATTGTCTAATTTTGTGTTTCTGAGATTAGACCCCTGCATTTTGGCCCTTGGTAAATATGCCCTGGTAAAGTCGGAGTTGCTGAGATCGCAGTGGCCCAGGTCGGCTCCAAATAGCTCTGCTCTGGAGAATTGGCAACGCATAAGAGCGCTTCCACAGAGATTCGCCCAATTCAGTCTGGCACCTACCAGGTTTGCTCCGCTAAGATCCGCACCTTTCAGGACAGCAAGGCTAAGATCCGCACCAAGAAGCCTGGCACTCATCATACGGGCACCCGTCAGATTGGCTCCGCTGAGCAAGGCACCGGTAAGATCGGCCTGTTCAAGATACGAGTTAGATAGATCTGAATCCTCCAAATGCGCTCTGGCTAAAATTGCGCCGGTTAGTTTGGCTTCAACGAGTCTGACTTTATGTATTAAGGCATTTTCGAGGTTTGCACCAATTAGATTTACTTGGAAAAGATCGGAGCCGTCCAGACAGGAAGCCATAAGAGAAGATCCGGATAGGTCCGCACGGGTCAGGTTTGTACTGGTTAGATTAGCTAAACCCAATTTTGATTTGACCAGCCTGGAGCCAACGAAATTCGCACCCGAACAACGCGACTCTGTGAGATCCACCCCGGAGAGGTCTGCATTGGATATAGTGGCATTAATCAGGTTTGCACCGACCAGGCTTGCTCCGGTCAGATTTGCCCCAAACAAGATAGAATTACGAAGGGTAGAACGATCCATGAATGCTCTTATGAAGCAGGCTTCGCTCAGGTTTGTATCGCTCATTTTCACGCCCCCTAAGCTGGCACCATTCAGGTTAGTACGAATCAGAGTTGAACGATTCGCAAAAGACTGATCCATAAAGCAGCTAGATAGATCTGCACCATCCATATTTGAGCCAGTTAAGTAGCAGCCCGCCAAGAAGGCAGACGTTAGATTCGCGTGGGTAAGATTTGAGCCAAACAAATTGCAGATGGGCATATTAGCACCCCTGAGATCGGCCCCTGAGAGATCGGAGCCATGCAGGTCTGCTTCTATCATAATTACTCCACGGAGATTCGCTCCTGCAAGCTTTGCATCGAAGAGACTGGATTGGTTCAAATAGGATCGACTAAGGTTCGTCCCGCGAAGATCCGATCCCTGCAGCTCTGAATGATTCAGGCGGGCCCCAGACAAATTCATGCCGCTCAGGTTCATGCCATTGAGCAGTGCATGGTCTTTAAACAAAACTTGGCTTGGATGATTTTCTTCAATTGCAGATGATATAATAGACAGCAAAACGAAAAGCAAACCCACCCCAAGAGCCAATCGTATCGCAGAAACATTCATAATATTATTGTATGCACTTATACTATAAATTTTAATCTAGCAAGAAAACATTCGAGTGGACAACGAGATTAACCATACCAATCCAGAAAAAAGAAAACGCCTATGATTTAGGCAACTCGCCCACAACATTGGGTTCAAGATAATACATCGTTTTCAGCTCTTCATCGCTCATGCCAGGGAATATTGCCAGTTTTTTCTGCACAATATCTTTTTGCTTCTCGTCCACCAAAGATCGGACATTGCCTGGAACCTTGTTGCCAAAAGGTGCCAGTTCCACTCCACCTTCTGCCAGTCCGTACCACCATTCTTGCCCAGGACGAGAATCCCAGGTCTCGTTATGCACAGATTCTACAATATCGGTCATAATGGGCTGCCAGTTCCAGACAGCGCCGGTGAGGTATACACGAGGCGAGAACCTGCCGACATCCGAACCGAAAGATATGAAGTAGATGCCCATCTCATCCGCAGTTTGACCGGTAGCATCTGAATCGGACCAGTGGGTTATGATATCGCAACCTTTACCGATAAGTGATAAGGCCACTGCCCGCTCTTTTTCTGGTGCATACCAGTCTTGGATCCACTCTACGTACACCTTAGCACGAGGATTGGAAGATGCGACGCCCTTAGCAAAGGCATTGATGCCGATTATTACCTGGGATGTGGGCAGAGCAGCCGCAAAAGCGATTCTGTTCGTCTTGGTCATATTGCCGGCCACGATTCCGGCAAGATACTGTGCCTCATAAATCCTTTCGTAATAAACTCCGGCATTAGAAGCCAGCTTTTCCGTCCCGCCGCCCCACATGAAAACGACATCCGGATATTCTGGAGCTACCTCTTTGATGGCATCTTTAAAGTCGTAGCTGTGACAGAATATCAGCTTAGCCCCATTCTTGGCGTATTCTCTCAATATTTGGGGTGCGTCTGGACCAGCGGCATTCTCGCGCTCGGAAAGATTAACAAAATGTAGCTTCTGGGCCATTTTAGATGCGCCCACATGAGCCTCGTAAGTCCATCCATGGTCCCCAACCGGGCCAAAATCGAGCAATGTTATATTTAACCCGAATTTCTCAGAAGAATCATTAACGTCTGCTGCGCCGCTAGCTCCGCTCAAGCCAACCAGAAGAAGAGCACAAAGAAATACAATTGACACGCATTTCAACCATATCAACCCCATTCAACTTCACACGAGTGTATAATTGGCTACCTCACAAAAAGGATAAAAGTTATTGTCAAAAAAATTGCAATTCAGGTTATTTTCCCTGACCGCAATTTTTCCAGATCGTTTTGCAAATCAGCGCTCATCTTGGCACCATCGAGTTTTGACACTGCAAAAAAACCAAGTGCTATGGAATCGTACTTGACTCCTTGCAGATTTGCACCTGTAAAATCTGCGTTTTCGAAGGCAGAGGTGTCAAAGACAACGCCACTCAGATCCGCACCGGAAAAGTTGGTGTTATTCATATAGGTCTGGGCAAAACGGGTCTTCCGCAGGTCAGCACCGCTGAAATCTGCATTCAAAAAGTTCATCACGATTATGCTGGAAGATCTTAAGTTCACCTTGCTCCAAACAGTGTCCTTAAGGGTCATGCCATAAAGGTAAGATCCCGTGAGGTCCGCGCCGGATAAATCGGCTTCATTAAGAAATACGTTCGCAAGTCTGACCCCGTTCATATGAGCATTTCTAAGATTTGCGCCGGTAAGGTCGGCGTAATCCAGGTTGACGTCCTTCAGAGTACAACCTGCTAGATTAGCTCTCACCAAATATGCTCGAGTAAAGTCCGAGCCGGTCAGGTCGGAATTGCTCAGATTGGCTCCAAAGAGTTCCGCTCTGGTGAACTGACAATCTGTGAGACTGCTATAGCCCAGATCCACCCAGCTCATTTTGGCGCCGATCATGTTGGTCCTTGTCATATGTTCATCATCCATGATTGCAAGGCTAAGATCCGTACCAAGAAGCCTGGCTCCGTTCAGATTTCCACCAGTCAGATTGCATCCGCTGAGCAAGGCACCGGTTAGATCCGCGTTTTCAAGATTTGAGTTGGATAAATCGGAATCGTCCAGATGCGCTCCGGGCAAACTGGCACCGGATAGATCGGCCCCAACAAGATTTGTATTGTGCATATCGGCAATTTCTAGATTTACGCTTGAGAGGTTTGCTTTAGAGAGATCAGAGCCTTCCAAACCGGAAGATGCAAGATACGATCCAGAGAGGTTCGCCATGCTGAGGTTTGTATAAGTCAGATTAGCAAACCCAATGCTGGAATTGATTAGCCGGGAGCCAATGAACTTTGCACCATGACTACGGCACTCAGAAAGATCTGCTCCATTCAGATTCGCATCCGACAGATCCGCATCAATCATATTAGCTCCAATCAGGTCTGCTCCAGACAAATTGGCACCTTTCAGGGTTGCATCCTTCAGCATGACCCGCCTCATGTAGGCATTGGCCAGATTTGCGCCGGTCAGATTTGAAGCACTGAGGTTGGCGGCCATAAGATCAACAGCGCTTAGGTTTGCATCAACCAATCTTGCACCGGACATTCTGGCCTCTTCTAAGTTGGCTTTAGAAAGATTTGCACCTGTTAAGTCCGAAGCTATCAGGCTGGTTCCCACGAGATCTGCTTCTGATAGATTGGCCCCCATTAGTCGCGAATTGCGCAAGTTGGCTCGCCTCAAATAAGCTCTGAATAAGGAGGCTCCGGTAAGATCTGCATCGAGAAGATTTGCAGCGGTCAAGTTTGCCTTATCCAAATTTGCTCCGGCAAAAATTGCATTTTGCAAACGAGCCTGGCTCAGGTCCGCTCCGCGAAGGTCCGAACCGGTCAGATTCGAGCCGGTTATGTCGGATCCGACAAGAACTGCACCGGTTAGATCTGCAAACGATAAATCAGATCTACCTATCTTGGTTTCATCCATGATTGCTCCCCGGAAGTTGGTTCTGACCATCCGGGCATTGCCTAATTCGGATCCTTCCAGCATTGATCCGCTGAGGTTCGTCATTTCCAGATTGCAATTTTGTAGCTGCGAGCGGGTTAGATTGGCTTGGGATAGATCAAGGCCGCTCAGGTTTTTGCCGCTCAAATCGACGAGGGGCTGGAAGGGCTGATTGACTATCACGCTCACCGCCGGGATTTTTGAGAGACTGATATTGAAGCGCCTCAGTTCCATCATATCGAACATATATGATTCCGGGAGCGTTTTTACTACAGGAATTTTATCCGCCGATTCGCCCCGAAGAATGCGAAGCGCCAGGTCGGCAGTCAGGCTGCCCTGCACCTGACCGGTGGTGATCACCCCGCCAAGCACACCAAATCCCAGATAGACGTCCCGCGTACCGTAAATCGGAACCTTGCTCGCGCTTCGAAGAAGCCATGCGCTCTCCTCGTGAGTGAGAACTCTTCCTGCACGATCGCGATTGTAATTCAAGAGAAGAATCAAACTACCCTTCGTAAGGAGAGAAGCATTCCATTGCAGCTCCTCTACAGTCATGTTATCCCAGATAGCGAAGCTGACATTTTTATTAAAATTCGGAATGGTCTGGTTCAGGACCTCTTGGTTGGCCTTGCCGGTAGTGGTCTTGTCGTTTACTATTACGATTTGCTTTGTATTCGGATGCAGGCTTTGCATCAGAGAAAGGGTGCCCAGCAAATCGAACGCCTCCACCACGCCCGTGAAACCCTTCTTGCCGGCCAGCATCCCGTCTTCGAAAAAGTTTACTCCGCAAAAGACCACCGGACTGCCGGAAAACAGCTCATCTCTGTTGCTTAGCAGGAACTGGAAGGCATCGTCATCCGAACAGATGATCACGTCGAAATGGCGATTTTTGTACTTATTTTGATATAATACCAACAATTCGGCCAGGCGAGTCTTTGTAGGGGCTTGCTTTTTGGTATCCATATACTCAAAAGAGAAATCCGCGCGGGGATAATATATGGATAATTGAGATTCTATCTCGCTGCCAAGTGAATCGGTCCATCTCAAGCCGGGGTTATAGGAGGCGAGAATTAGAATTTGCTTCGACGTCTTTTCTTCAACTGCTAAAGAACCAGTAACCAGAAAAGCGATCAGAAGAAATCCGATAATGAATTTTACCAAGGCGTGCATGATTTTATCCCCACTCATATGATTTGTTCTTGCATTACTTATCACTTGTCTTCATTTTTTTAACGGGTTTATTTATAAAGACGCCACGGTTACTTTGGCCAGTCCGAATAATTGACCATTGGGCACCAACTTGTAGACGGTATCATCTATATGGACTTCAACATAGTCTTTTTTAGGAACGGCATCAAAATCATGTGTGACCAAAAAGAATGCAAGATCATTCACATCCATTAGCGGATCCTCATTCTGAGAGATCAACGTTACGAGTGCAGAATTATCAGCAGCCGCGGATGATAACGCGGTAAAGGACTGTGATATAAGAAATAAGATAATTATAATAAAAATGTTCAGATCCGCGAGAGTATAAAAACCTGTTTTTCTTGTCATCGTTTTTCCCCAGGCAATTATCCAATAATCTTGTATTACATGTACATATTTAGTTGTGATGCTCACGTCACAATTAGCTATTTAAGCCGAAATTCCCATTTATAAACAATGATCTTCCAGATCCTGGACGCCAACTACACATACGATTCTGATCGAAATCCTCTGGTGCAGCTCTTCGGCACTACTCCTGAGGGAAGAAGCGTTACCTGCCGTGTAGCAGGCTTTCGCCCCTACTTTTATGCGGGCGTGGAGGAAAACCTATCAAGGAGCGCCCAAGAGGATCTTCGGGCACAAGGACTGGATGTAGAAGAGGTGGAGCGCTTTCTGCCCATCGGCTTTCAGACCACCCCCCAGAAGATGCTCAAGATCACCACTCACGACCCCAAAGAGGTGAGAAGTCTCAGGGAAAAGGCAAAAGAGGTGGCAGGCATAAAAGCCGTCTACGAGACGGACATTCTCTTCAAAAACAGATTTCTGATCGACCGCTCTTTGGGCGGCATGGGATGGGTAGAAGCACCCATTCCAGAATGGACCGCGGGCCAGGCCGCCACAGCCACGGCCTCATCCGCCTCTGCCCTACCACCGATACAATTTGAGGCCCTGCATCCGGTCCAGCATGAGACCAATGCACCGCTGCGCTTTATGAGCTTTGATATCGAGTGCCTTCCAGATCAGGGCGAGATGCCCAAGGCGGAAAAGTCGCCGGTCATTTTAATCAGCATGGCCTTTCTGCCTGCGTATCAGGGCAATAAGGACCTGGTTTTGGTGGGAAAGAATATCGACTGCCCTCGCTCCGACACAAGAGCCTGCCAGGATGAGTACGATCTCTTAGCCCAGTTTGCAGCAATTGTTCGTGATTACAATCCGGATATTCTGGCCGGCTACAACTCCAATGAGTTCGATTTCCCCTACCTGCAGGAGAGGTGCAGGCAAAATCGCGTGGATGCGCGAGTGGGCCGGGACGGCAGCTCCTGGTACATAAGGAAGATCGTAAACAGAACCGACGTCTCCATTACCGGTCGAGTTGTGGTGGACCTGCTTCCCATCATCCGCTCCTCCTACAGCCTCAAGCAGTACACCCTCAGAAACGCGGCTGCCGAACTTCTCAAAATGGAGAAGTACGATGTGGACCCCAAAGAGATCGAGACCCTCTGGGCGGAGAGCGGCGAAGGTCTATCCCGCTTCATCAGCTACTCCCGAAGAGATGCCGTACTGGCTCTGCACATGCTCCTCGACCTGCGGCTGATGGACAAGTACATCGCTCTCTCCCGGGCCAGCGGATCATTATTACAGGACGTTGTGAACGGCGGGCAGTCCGGCATGGTTGAGAACCTGCTCATGCGCCGCTTCCGGGAAAGGGGACGGGTGGTGCCGCCCAAGCCCGATGCAGAGGTCTCGGATGAACGCGGTGTGGAAAACGAGGGTCTGAAAGGGGGAGCGGTCCTAAGATCGGAAGAGCGTCG
>JALNZQ010000096.1 GCA_023229165.1 Methanothrix sp. | reverse complement strand
AGAACTGCCCAGATGACTGTAGAGCTGCGCGAGGCTGCTATCTCTGTTTCCATCTACATCCAATAGCACCATGCCGCTCTCAAAACCAGCCATCTCTGCGTTGGAGCCGTCCTGAACATCGACTACGATCAGCCTGTCCACTGGAGATATGGCTCCTATGACCGGCCCGAAGAAGAGGGCCATAGCCACTGCCGCCACAATAAAATTGGAGATGACCCCAGCAGATAGAATCCGAATTCTAGCACCCTTGCTCACCTTTGCCGGCATATCTTTGCTGCCGAAGAGATCCACATCATCCGGCTCCACAAAAGCCGCTATTGGGGCAAATAAAACGGCGACGATTCCCATGGACTTGACGCGCACGCCCTCAACGCGGCTGAGTATGCCGTGAGCGAACTCGTGCACTACCATGGTCACAAAGAGAGCAATCCAGCCCCAGACGAAGGGAATATACTCATTTAAACCGGGAATGAGAAGGATGTTTCTCGGAGCGTTATAGCTGCTGGGCAGAGGAGGCTCCTGGATCATGTAATAGGTCATGGCTAGAACCAGCAGCAAAAAATAGGTCATGCTCAATACGACCAGAGGTATGCCGGCTGAGGCCACGATCCTCCAAAATCTCTTGGGACGGGCCAGCCTGTCCAGCAGATTCAGGCCTCTGGTGGTCCGAAAAAACATGGCCAACGGAATGCCCAGAACACTTCCGACCGATATGCCCCGGCTTTTCCATTTTTCGCTATCTTTCAAAGGCAAAAGAAGGATGGAATACAGGCCGATCAATGCTACAGCTACGAGCAGCCAATCAACATAATCAAGCTGTAACTGGAAGTCCAAAACTATTTCCTCGCGCAGTCATTATACGATTCCATTATATAAGCTGATAAGCTGCCCGCCGGCCCTTTAACCAGGTAATCATGGCCCAGGAGATCAACTCATTCACACACAGATAATAAAAAGAAAAGAGAAAACGAGATGCAAAGACCTCAGAGCAAGCCCTGCTCCCTCAGCTCTTCCTTGGCCAGCTCCTGATGCTTCTTCTCCAAAAAGCTGTAGACATTTCCATGCGGAGCACCATCAAGCAGCATCTCTATGGCGGTGCGTGCAACTCGCATTTGCTCCGGATAGCCCAAGATGGCTACCGTCTTGCCATATACAGATACCTTGGCGCCGGAGAGCCTCTCCATGATCTCGCGCGACCGGCCGTCCTTGCCGATGATGCGGCCCTTGATGCGTTCCATATCGCTCTTGGTGCCCGCCATCTTGGACAGGTCCATCACATCGAGCATCAACATATCGTCATCAAGAATGGACAGAGCCCTCTCCGGTGAGAAGCCTCTGCCGATGGCTTTTACCAGGTCTAATACTCGGAGGCCCTGCAATGGGTCAACAGCTGATGCTATGGAGACCGCGCCGGTCTCGCTGTCTATCTCAAGAGTAGTCTTGGTCTTCTCTTCGATAAAGCGCTTCATGGACCCGCCCGGTCCCACCAGCACACCTACGCGCTCCTCTGGAATCTTGATATCCAATTAAATCAGCCCTCTTTTTTGTTTATCTCATCGATCTCATCTTTGTCTTTGCGAAGCCTAGCCCAGATCTCCTCAGTTGAGCCCACGTTATATTTTTTCTTAAAGTAATGGGCCACATTGGCTATATCGCGCTCCAGAAATCTCCGGGCCATGGGATGGTCCAGCGTAACAGACTGTCCCATATCTATTATCACCGGCTCGCCTTCGTCATAGAGTATATTGAACTCGCTCAGATCGGCATGAACGAGCTGTGCGCGATTATAGAGCACAGAGATATATTCAACGATCTTTTCAAAAATGCGCTTGGCGTCCTCCGTCTCCAGTTCCACGTCTTTTAGCGGAGGGGCAACATTCTCACCGTTGCCAATGAGATCCATAACCAGTATGTTCTCCCTCATGGCTATGGGGTGGGGCACGGCTACACCCACCTCTTCCGCCCGCGTCAGGTTTCGAAATTCCTTCCGGGTCCAGGCCGCGACAATAGCTCTCTTTGTGCCCTTCACATTTCCAAATCTCGGATCGCCATGCAAGTAGTCCTGCATGGCATTGAAATTGCTGGTAGAGATGCGGTAAATCTTTAGGGCCAGCTCTTTTTCGCCTACGATGGCCTTAAAAATGTTGGCTTCTTTGCCGGTGCAGACGGATCCGCCCAGAGCATCGATTACGCCCTTGCTGGCCAGGTGGTAAAGGTCCATCAGGGTGCGCTTATCGAAGACAGCATCCTGGACGTTTAGATCATCGGAGTCCTTTATCCTGGTACGAAGAACATCGATCTTGGTATCGAAATCTTCGTCCTTGGTACGCCTGCTCATAAAGTGCCTTTCAAGAAGATTCCCATCAAGAGGTTCCTTTCAGGAACCCCTTACGCTGCAGCCAGTCCACCTGGGGACCGGTGTATCTCCAGACTACATCGGCCTTATCATTCTGGATTTCCCAGGGAATGACAATAACCACGTCACCCTGTCTGATCCATATCCTCTTCTTCATCTTGCCAGGTATGCGGCCCATCCTGGTTACGCCGTCGATGCATCTCACCTTAATGCGATTGGCTCCAAGCAAACTTTCCACATGACCGAATATTTCTCGATCCTGTTTGCGGGGGAGACGAACTCTGGTAATTACAGCTCCTTCTTCTTCCCTGCCACGACCTCTATTATACAGCTTATCACCTCAAATAATAATTATGGACCTAAGACTCATGGAATCTTCGGGGCCGCTTGCCCCGAGTAGCCAAAGACTCTTTCTTTTCGCCCTTCTGCTAAAAACCACTCTTAAATAGTTAAAGCTTGTGTCGGCCAAAATACAAATGGGCCCGACGCGATTCGAACGCGTGATCCCCGCCGTGTGAAGGCGATGTCATAACCAGCTAGACCACAGGCCCTCGGAGTAAGCCTAGTAAGTCATCAGCTATTTGTATCTTGCCCTTGGGAAGAGAACGGCAAACACATTTTCGTCCGACGCACAGGAATTATTTAAATAGTAATTCGCGAAGCTAATAAAACGAATGAGTTTCATCCTGCAAAACCCAGCCTACGCCATTTATGAGCGGCTTTTAAAGTCACGCATTCTTGCCGGAGTACCGGTGGAGCATGTGGCCATCATCCAAGATGGAAACCGCAGATATGCCCTGCAAAAAGGCCTCTCCAAGTTCCTGGGGCATAGCCTTGGTGCTGATACCTCGGAGAAGGTCTCCGATTGGTGCCTGGAGGTAGGTGTTAAGCATCTCACCCTCTATGCCTTTTCCACAGAGAACTTTGGTAGGGACGAGTTGGAGAAGCGCTATCTCTTTGATCTGATCAAAAACAAGTTTGCAGAGTTTGGCCGCTCTAAAAAAGTTCATGCCAACAAGGTTCGGGTAAGGGCTATCGGTAGGGTGGAGATGCTGCCGCAAGACCTTCAAGAGGAGATCCGCCGCACAGAAGAGGCCACGCGAGAGTATGAGAATATGTATATGAACGTGGCCCTGGCCTACGGCGGCCAGCGCGAACTGGTAGACGCGGCGCGGTCTCTGGCGCGCCAGATAAGAGAGGGAAAGATCAGAGCAACAGAGGTGGATGAGGATCTGATCGCTTCGCACCTTTATCCTCAAGACGGAATCTCCGTGCCCAAAGTGGATCTGATTATCAGGACAGGCGGGGACTGCCGCACATCCAACTTCCTGCCCTGGCAGGCCAACGGCAATGAGTGTGCCGCGTACTTTTGCGCGCCCTACTGGCCGGAGTTTAGGAAGGTAGACTTTCTGCGCGCCATAAGGACTGCCCAGACCAGGGCCTCTGGCCAACAAGCTTAATAACTAAAAGCATGCCATGAGGGATGTTTTGTCCCGATGGGGTAGTGGACATCCCGGAGGCCTGCGGAGCCAGATTTGCGCAGAGAGCCTTCAACCCGGGTTCGAATCCCGGTCGGGACGCTTTTCTTAATGGGTGGCATTGAGTAATGCGTTTTTTCTGTGACGTCTTCGTGCACTCTTTAGCTGAGATGGTAGTAAATTAGTAACCACTTGCATTTTTCCCTAGATCACCGAAAGACCTAATTACCTTAGTTGCGAAATAAAAGGTATCCGGCGCTTCAAAATACGGCGCAATTTGAGCGAGGAAGTGGTTGGTTGTGGCATTACAAAGCAGCAAATACCCCAGGTCCAAGTCGGGCATACCTGGATATGATGAATTGGTCGATGGCGGTTTTCATAAAGGGACCGTAAACACCATCACCGGATCTTCCGGTACGGGCAAGACCGTCTTTGCCGGCCAGTTCATAAATTACGGCATCAAGATGGGCGAGAAGGGAATGATCATCACCCCTTCGGAGAGCGCTGAATACCTGAAACGAGAGATGATGTCCTCCTTCTGCTGGGATTTCTCCGCGATGGAAAAAGAGGGAAAACTCGTCATCGTCGATGTTACCGACCCGGTTTTGCGTCTGCAAAAGAGCATCGATGTCGATCCGGTGGATTTTCTCATAAACTTTCGTAAGCTTGTGGAGAGAAAGCTGGAGGAGGTCAAGCCTGCCCGGCTCTTCATAGACGACCTGACTGCATTCTTCATGGCCGTAGAGCAGCCCTTTAAAATTCGGTCCCTGACGGACGACCTCTTCGGCACCATTCGTGCCAGCGGCGTCACATCCTTGGTGACTATCGGCACGGCTTTTGGCACCAACCAGTTCCTGGAGTACGGAGCGGACTCGGCCACCATGCTCAGCCGTGAGCGCATCGGCAACACACTCATCAGGTCGATATATATCATGAAGATGCGCGGCTCAAAGATTGCCAACAGCATCAGGGTCCTGGACATATCCGATGAGGGAATCTCCGTGTCCTCGCTCTCGCCCTATTCCTGAGTATGCATGAAATCTGTTGGGTGCATAAAATGATAGAAAGATGGATCGTCCTGGCTGCAGAGGAAGCAGGTCCCGTCTCGAATAAGATGGGCGGCATCTGGAATGTGGTGGATGCAGAGGCTGTGATGCTGGCCCGGCTGGTGGCGCGAGGTGATATTGAAAGCGGCCTGAACATCCTGGTAGCGGGCCCCAACTATCCGGCCTCCGGAGGAGACTGGAATACGGGCAGAAACCGGGTCACAGATCTCACGGGATTTGAGAAGCTGGAGAACGGGCCAGAACTAGAGGCCGTTTTGGCGGCACTGAATGCGTCCGGCATTGAGACAGTTACCGGGCAAAGAAAGGTAGAAGGCGTTCCCATCGGCTATGTGCTCTTCAATACTAATTATTATCAGTCTCACATGGTTCGCTGGAATAATCAGGAGATGACCCAAAATAACGCCATCAAGACGGAGGCCTTTGATCTGGTGGGCCTTGATTCCATGAATTTCGAGAGAACTCACTATGGCTCTGAGTACAACCACTACCTAAATCTCTCCTATGCCGTATCCGAGCTGGTGAGAGGCCTGGCTCGCGTCCCGGAAAAGATGACGCAAAAGTACACCGACAGGGCCGTCTCGGAATTTGCCAAGTCGGTAATGCCCAAAGTAAGAGTCTCCATGCACTGCCATGAGTTTGGAGTCTTCTATGCGGCAGCCAGGCTGAAGAAGCTGGGCGTTCCGGTTAGATCGGTCTGCACATTGCATGCCACAGTTCCCGGTCGCACTGCGGGCTATAAGTCTCTGCAAAAGGTAGCCCAAAGCGACTCAAAAATGGAGCCCGGCACGCCTCTGGGCTTTGCCGCCTTGGAGGCTTTAGCCCGTTATGCCGATGCCGTTACATTCGTGGGCGATTCGACTATGAAAGAGGCCATGCTCTTTTACCGCTTGAAAGGCATTGTCATCCGGAATGGAATTGATGTGGAGGCGCAGGAGATCGACTGGGATAAAAAAGAGCGCTGCAGGGCAAAGGTCCAGCAGTTTCTGGCCGACAATCTCTACAAATACCGCGACGGCAAGAGTATAAAACGGGAGAACATAATTCCGGTCTTCACCATCTCCCGCATAGAGATCGAGAATAAGGGATATATTCAACTCCTTGATGCCCTGGTGCTTCAGGATCACCTTCTCAAGCATAGATTAACTGGCCAGCGTCATGCCGAGGAGGCAAGAGTGGTGTGCTTCCTGATAGCCTCGCACGGTCCTAAAGACAAGGAGAAGCTGCCAGAGGGATTTCCGATCAATCTCACGCCGGAAGTTCTGGTGGGCGAGGAGATCCGCCTGGAGAATATGATCAAGGAGCGCGGCCTGGATGAGTCGGAGCTGATCTTTGGCGAGAGGATGGTGGCGGCACTGCTCTATCCTCAGTGGGTGGGACCGAACGATGGCGGCCTGGAAATGAGCACGGATGAGATCATGGCCGGCTGTGTTGCCGGTATATTTCCCTCCCAATATGAGCCCTTCCTTCTCACCGCTCTGGAAGCGGGCAGGGAAGGCACACCCAATATCGTCAGCCGGGCGGCAGGATACAGCGATGCTCTAAAGAAGATCAAACGCCGCGTGCCGGGCCTGGGGGGCGTGGTGATTGTGGACAACATTGAGGCTCAGCCCCAGGAGACAGTCCTGGATTATGCCCTGGCCCTGGACTACTTCACCTGGACCTATCTTGAGGACGAGGTCAAATACCGGCTGCTCTGCGAAGAATCCTTTTCCTTGGCCAGGCAGTTTAGCTGGAAGGAGCCGGTACTGGAGTATTACAAGAACCTGATGGCGTAATCAGGATGTGAGAAAACAATGAGAATTGCCTACATGAGCCTTGAGTTTCCACCCAGGATCTTCGGCGGCCTTGGTGTGTACGTGGATGAAATATCCAGAGAAATGGTTTGCCAGGGCGAAAAGATCTCGGTATTTACATTGGGAGACGACAAACTGAAGAGGTACCAGGATATGGATGGAGTAGAGGTGTTCAGAGAGACTCCCGTTCCGATCAGAGATGGCCTGGAGGTTTTCCTCTCCCCGGAGACGCTTTCCTGGGGAGAAGGCCTTTACTTCCTGCTGGACCTATTCAGCCTAAACCAGCTAGCTGCGGCGAGACTCATGGAAAATGGGCCGTTCGATCTCTGCGTGGCTCATGACTGGCTCGGCCTCCTGGGAGCTATGGCCGTTAAGAGAGAAGGCATCCCCATGATTTATCATGTCCATGGCCTGGAGACAGGTCGTTCGGATAATCCCAATCCCCAGCTCGTGGCTCTGGAAAAAAAAGGCGCAGAAGTAGCGGATCTGATCATTACCGTTTCAGAGGCCATGAAGCAGGAACTGGTCATCTTGGGAGTTAGGTCGGAAAAGGTTCGCGTATGCTACCACGGCGTGGACGCCGCGTTTTTCAATCCCGATCTGGCTGATCCCAAGAGGCTAACGGCCCTGCGAAAGAGATACGGCTTTGCAAAGGATGATGTCATCGTACTCTTCATGGGTCGGCTGGAACCTGTCAAAGGGATTGTACAGCTCTTTTCTGCCATTTCCAGAGTTCAGGCAGAGCATCCCAAGTTGAAGCTGTTGGTAGTGGGCAAAGGCAGCTTGGAGAGCTGGGCTCTTTCGGAGGCGAAACGACTTGGCTGCATCACGCTGGTCACAGACTTCCTGGATGCCGAGGATAAGATGCACCATTATGCTCTGGCGGATTTGTGCGTATTCCCAAGCCTTTACGAGCCCTTTGGAATCGTCGCTCTCGAAGCGGCGGCCATGGGCAAGGCAGCTGTGGTGGGCGCAGCCGGCACATCCGGTCTGGCGGAGATTGTGAAAAACCCGGGCGATGCGCGGCCTACGGGCGTTCATGTCAATGCTCGCGATTCCCAAGATATCGCCTGGGGCATTAATCTCGCTCTGGAGGACCTGGATCGCCTCCAATCCTGGGGAAAGAACGCCAGGGCCCGGGTGCTGGAAGAGTTCACCTGGCAGAAAGCGGCAGAGAGGACACTTGAGATTTATAAGGAATGCATAGGCTAAAACCTAAGCTACCGGATTGAAAAAAAAGAGAGCTGGGCTGGAAGAAGTGCAGGTCATATGCACTTACGAGGCCTGTCCGGTTGCCCCCAGCTCCCTGGCCTTGGCGAAGGCGGCCTCTGCTTCGGTGATCCTTCCGAGGGCCTCAAGAGCAAGGCCTTTGTTATTCCAGTCTATGACATCTCTGGGATCGAGCCTGAGGGCCTCATCATAGGCTTTGATAGCCACCTCGTAATGGCCCTGGATAGCGAGATTAGTCCCTTTATTAGACCATGATTCGTCATCGTTGGGATCTAACTGGATAGCCTCGTCACACGCCTTGATGGCCTCATCGTATCTGCCTAGATTCATAAGAGCAAGGCCTTTGTTGTACCAGGCCTCGGCAAATTTTGGGTTCAGACTGATTGCTTTGTTAAAAGCTTTAATGGCCTCATCGTATTTGCCCAGGATAATGAGTACATTGCCTTTGTTGCCCCAGTCTGCTGCAAAGTTGGGATCGAGCCTGAGGGCCTCATCATATGCTTGGATGGCCTTATCGTACTTGCCCATATTCTTGAGAGCAATGCCTTTATTATTCCAGGCCATTGCAAGGTTAGGGTCGAGCCTGATCGCCTCGTCACATGCCTTGATTGCCTCATCGTACCTGCCCTGGCCTGTTTGAGCATTGCCTTTATTATTCCAGGCAGTGGCAAGTTTGGGATCGAGACGTATGGCTTCGTTATAAGCGATGATGGCTTCGTCGTACTTCCTTTGGTTATACAAAGCAATGCCTCGATTGCTCCAGGCACCTGCAAGGTTCGGATCTAGCCTGATTGCTTCGTCACATGACTTGATTGCCTCATCGTTTTCGCCCTGACCGGAGAGAGCTGCGCCTTTGCCGCTCCAGGCTATTGCAATATTGGGATCGAGCTTGATAGCCTCGTCAAAAGCCTTTATGGCCTCGTCGTACTTGCTCTGCGTATAAAGAGCAGTACCTTTGCTGCACCAGGCACCATCATCATGTGGATTGATCTTGAGAGCCATGTCGAATGCTTCAATGGCCTCATCATACTTGCTCTGGTTATTAAGAGCAAGGCCTTTGTTATACCAAGCATCGGAAAAGCTAGGATCTAGCCTGATGGCCTCGTTATATGCCTTTATACCCTCATCGTATTTGCCCTGGTAATTGAGGGCATTGCCTCTGTTGCACCAGGCTCCTGCGAGGCTTGGATCTAGCCTGATGGCCTCATCACACGCCTTGATCGCCTCATCGTACTTGCCCAGGTAATTGAGGGTATTGCCTTTGTTTCCCCAGGCCATGGCATCGTTGGGGTCCAGCCTGATGGCCTCTTCACATGCTTTGATGGCTTCATCGTACTTGCCCAGGTAATTGAGGGTATTGCCTTTGTTTCCCCAGGCCATGGCATCGTTGGGGTCCAGCCTGATGGCCTCTTCACATGCCTTGA
>JALNZQ010000095.1 GCA_023229165.1 Methanothrix sp. | reverse complement strand
CCCAGCTTCTTCAGCTTCTTGATTAGGACGCGGTAAGGAACGGGAATTATTCTACACAATGGCCATCGGCTCCTGAGAGACCCCTATTGCATGACCCTCAAGGGACGGAATGGCAAAGCCTCTCTGCAACCGAATGGTAATCCATTCCTCGATAACTTCGATAAGATCTTCCCGGCATTTCTCAATAGTCTCACCGGTGGCTATGACACCACGAAGTCCTTCCACAGTGGCCATGTAAGTGCCATTCTCCAGGGATTCGTACTTCGCTCGCCTCAAAGCCGCCCCGATATACTCCGAGAACATGATTAGTTTTACTACTCGATGGGATTTAACAGTTATCTTTTGGCTCGGTTTCATGAGAAGACTTTGGATCGATCCATATGCGCCCATCCATCTTGTTCAGGCGAGGTGATAAGGACAAAGCACGTCGGGCTGTCGAAGGACTTTTAACTGAAGCCTCCTAATCGGAAAGCCCATGGGGATCAGTATCAAGCATACGATTTTGTTTCTGGCGGTCATATCATCCGTCTTCATCTCTCTTCCAGGGGTAAAAGGGGGTTGTGCAGGAGGTTGTGCAGTCTCCGGCGGCGGGGGTTCTTCATCCAGTTTCATGGGCGACCCGGCAGTCAACATCGACATGTCGAGCTTTGATGAGTTTGTCAGGGACAACCTTGGCCGCGACCCTCGAACGACATCACAGGCAAAACCGCTCTCGCAATATACGCCATCAAACACCAATTCATCCCTTAACCAAACCAGCAATGGCAATTCAAGTCAGAACAGTCTCGTCGTCATGCCTCTAACCAATAATATGGTAAACACGACATCCGATAACAGGACAGCTAAATTAGGTACCTCAGGGATGCAGGACAATAGATTATCAACTCTGACTTTTGCCGCGTTCAATAGCAATATGTTCTAGATTCAACTGCTTATATCCTTTCGGAATCTGACGACCTGGAAAGGTTGATCATCAGCATGGGGCAAGTAATGACTGGAAATAGAAATCCACATTTGTGAGCAAAAAGCCCAGGGGAAGGGCGCACCCGCCCGCGCCCACGCGCGCGTGTCCGCCTGGCGCCCGAGAGGCCGTCCCGATGTTCCGGAAGGCCCTCCTGCCGGGAGGATCTAGATTCCTTCAATCCCGAGGCGCTACAGAAAGAAAGCGACATATTCCGCGGCTGGCCCATCCCCCATTTTTGTGTCACAAAACTTAAATAATTTTCAAACACCTTGTATGATGAATACAGGTGAATAACAAATGAACCAGGGACTCCCCAAGTTTGAGTTTCCATCAGATCGGGAGGTCGTCATAACTCGCATCTTTGACGCGCCTCGCGAGCTGGTGTTCAAGGCGAGCACGGATCCAGACCTTATACCGCTGTGGTGGGGGCCGAGAAGATTTGCAACTGCTGTTGAAAGGATGGAGGTAAAACCAGGGGGAGTCTGGCGATTCATCCAGCGCGACCAGGATGGCAATGAGTACGCTTTTAGCGGCGTTTATCGGGAAATCGTGCCGCCGGTACGGGAAGTCCACACATTTGAATTTGCTGGCATGCCGGGTCATGTAATACTTGAAACGTCGACGTTCGAAGAGTTCAAAGGCAAGACGAAACTGATAGTCACAGATCTCTTCCAGACCGTTGAGGATCGTGACGGCATGTTCAACTCAGGGATGAAGGAAGGGGCAACCGAAAGCATGGACCGCCTTGAAGAACTCCTGAAAAAGCAGAACTAAATAGTCTCAAGGTCAATTGAAATCAAGAACAAGGAGGAACGAAAAAATGTCTGGTATAGTGCACTTTGAGATACCTGCAGATGATATGCAAAGGGCGAAAGCATTCTATTCCAACCTTTTTGGATGGAAGATTGAAGAAATACAAGGCATGGATTATTCGATGATCGACGTTTATGGCGCTCCCGGTGGAGGGATGATGAAGAGAATGCATCCCGACCAACAAATTACAGACTACATCGGAGTGCCTTCGGTGGACGAATACGCAGCGAAAGTTGAAAAGCTGGGCGGCAAAATAATTGTTCCCAAGAAAGCCGTTCCCGGGATGGGGTATTTCGTAATCTGCATGGATACAGAGAACAATGCTTTTGGTATCTGGGAGATGGATCAGACAGCGAAGTAATGGCCGAGGAAGTAAGGTTGCAGTCTACTCAGACCCAATTTCCATTTTTTCCGTTTTAGCACCGGACTTGGGCTGCATATCTTGCGCTGCTAGCCGGGGAGAGCGGAAGCAGCACTTTTTCAAATCCAAATCAAATCTAAAGCCCGGCCCGGTGGAAGACGACATCTTCCGCTACCGGCCGTTGGGCTGCACCGCACTCATTTTGCCAAAGTGCTCAAATATAACCATGGAATTGCCACGTTGCATCTGTTGGGGCCGGTGCACCCGCGGCATGAGCCGCCTGCTAGAGATGCTGTCAAGGTGAATGAGATGCAGCTTCAATTAACTGTAAAACTATATTGATGGGAACTACTGTATCTCCCCTGATGTTGCTGCCTGCAATCCAGGAGCTGATAGATGTGCAAACCAGAAAAATCTGCCTTTTGTCCTCAAGCTTTTTGGAGAGGAGGCTGACAATTTCCTCTTTATTTTGAATCCTGATCGAGTATGCAGTCTCAATTACGTTTAGCTGCATATTCGCCCGCTGCGTTAATTCATCCATTGATGATATATTCGGGGGTATCTGTCTTAAATCTATTGCGGGATGCATGCCATCAAGATGGATGCGATCGAGATGCTGCGTCATGACGGATGCTTCCCCGTGCTTCTACTTAGAGCAAAATTAGCATGGTCCAAAACTCTTTATGGACTAAGCTCAAACACATTCGGCGATTAGCATGGCTAAAATATTAGGTGAGCCGGGAAAAATCTCCCTGAAATTCTGCTCTGGCACAGGGATTGAGGAGTTCAAACAAAAATTTTCTTTGACCAAATCTGAAGTAGCAGCTTTTCTAAGAGATCTTGCTCAAGAGATCGAAACAGGAGGCAAGGTTGAAGTAGCCTATGGTAGCGTATCTCTCTCTGTCAATCCCACATCCCCCATCAATCTTGAAGTAGAATACGAGGAAGATGAGCTTGAGATTGAGATAAAGCTTAAGGAGAAACCCTGAAATTTCGCAAATGCACCTCTCAGAAAAGTTTTTCCCATTAGAGCCCCTTGAATCAGTCAAATGGCCGCGATAAAGCCCAGTGAGTATCAATCGTAATGCATAAGAAAATTGACCGAGCCGTCCGGAAGATTTAATCGCTCGGTGGCGACAAATTATGTACGACAAAGCCTATGAGACCATTAAAGAGTTTGAATCCTTCAAGCGCAGATACTACGATTACGATGCATTTTCCGTCCAACCGCTATGCTAAATATGGTGTAGCAGCTTAACAAACCCGGATACAAAGATGACCCGAATAATCGCTTTATCCGATACTCATCTAGAGAATGATGAGCTTCCTCCCGCCGTAGCAGCGCTTGCCGGCAACGCGGATCTCATCCTTCACGCCGGAGATTTTGTCTCCGCGTCGTGCCACGCTGCCCTGGCAAAGCTGGGACGGCTGGAGGCTGTGCATGGAAACTCCGACTGCACCAAGCTGAAGAAGCTCCTGCCGGAGAGAAAAGTGATCGATGTCGAAGGGGTGAGAATCGGCCTCGTGCACATGGCCTCGCACGGCTCCGATCTGGTGGGCGCTGAGATGATGGCCAGGGAGATGGATGTGCAGGTATTGGTCTTTGGACATATCCATCGACCTCTCATCGAGAAGGGCGAGCGTCTGCTCATTTGCCCGGGTAGCACAATGCTTCCCCGCATGTCGGCGCCATCTGTGGCCGAGCTGGAGATTGTGGATGGCAATGTGCGGGGCAATATCATTCCGGTGGGCAGTCCTGCCTGCAATTATCTCAAGTTCGCCGGGGAGCTGGCGAGAAAGGGCTAGAATCTTCCCCTGGGTGTCAGGTTCGAGAATCTGACCTGGTGGGAGACGGCGGAGGGCAAGGAGACACATGTCTTGGATTTGCAGCCAGATCTTATGCGCGAAGTCTTCCCTTTGCCTTCATAGATTCGCCAAAGCTATATCCTTGCCGATGAAACGAATATCCTCAAAACGATATTAAGCGTCACAAATCAAACATACTTCAAAATAAACTAGATACAAAACAACTGCAAAAGTTAGGAATGACACTATTATTGCAATCACCATATCCTGCAAATTAGATCCTAACATAATTGCTAATTGCAAGTATGTTATATTTATATCAATTGCATAAGTTTTATATGCATAATTGACAATTTAATGTTGATAAATATGACCGAAAAGAAGGAAGAAACAAGAGTATCAAGAAGAAGCCGGAACGACTTGGTCGACCAAGATAAATCTATGCCAACTGTTGCAAGAAGATCCCGATGTAAGTAAGGGATATTCCCACTAATTTTTGTTCACTTTTTCAATCCAACTCATTCCTGCCCACCCTATAGCGTAAGCTTAAACCCTTTTAATGAGCATCGCTTTCAGGATTGTCTTGACCGCAGATTCCTATGCGAAAGCCGTTATCGAGGCTGCCCTCTTTGCCTCGGGCAGAACCCTCACTGCGCGAGAGCTGGCGGATCTATCCGGCTTCTCCGAGGAGCGGGCGCGTTCTCTCGCGGACGGCCTGGCAGCGGAGTACGCCGCACGCGACTCGGGCATCGAGATCAAGAGCATCGGCGAGGGCTATTCCATGCAGGTTCGCTTCGGCCTGGCCGGGCGGGTCCTCTCCTTTGCCCCCAAAGAGATCGAGGCTCCGCTCATCAGAACTTTAGCCATCATCGCTTACAAGCAGCCCATCAAGCAGAGCGTTCTGGTGGAGATCCGGGGCAACAAGAGCTACGATCACGTGAAAGAGCTAGAGGAAAGGGGCCTCATCAATGCAGAGAAGTTCAGCCGCACCAAGCTTCTTACCACCACGCGCGGCTTTGCCGATTACTTCGGCATAAGCTCTGCCGATCCCCAGGCAATTAGAAGAGCCCTTCTCAAAGACAAGAGGCTGGTGGGCGTTTCTCCCATGTACGAGAGCCTGGCATTGCGTCTTGCCCTGGACTACATAGTAGTAAATCCCTATAAACCAGACGCCGAGGACCTGGAGCGCTTAAAAGAGATCGAGCTTCTCGTGCTCGCCCCCGGCTATGCGGAAAGAGTCAAGCAGCACTACTCCGGCCTGATGCTGGAGGCGGGAGTGCGCACACTTTCCCAGCTCAAGGAAAGTGCGGAGAGAATCTGCCAGGAGTCGGGCTGCGGGGACGTCGAGCCGTTAGCCGCCGAGGTGGACTCGCTACTCAAGAGATTCCGGCAGAGGGCGAAAACTGCCCGTCCCATTAAGCCGCTCACATCCATGATTGAGGAGATTGCCCGCGACCTGCGCCTATCCGTGCAAGAGGACGGCCTAACGGTCGCGCCCGACTCTGCGGGAATGGAGGCGGATATTCTGGTGCCCGCCCACCAGCCCTACGACATGGATATTCTGGAGAGAATTGTGCAGCGCTACGAAAAGATCCTGGGCAAGAAGAGTTAATTAAATCCATTCTTTCTTGCGGAAATAGACCATCATAATCACTACTACCATCAGCATTAATATTAAAACGGCCGGGTAGCCCAGAGGAGACTCCAGCTCCGGCATGAACCTGAAGTTCATTCCATACAGCCCAGCCAGGAAGGTGAGAGGAATGAATATGGTAGAGATGATGGTGAGGAGCTTGATCACCTCGTTGAGCTTGTTGCTCAGGCTGGAGAGATAGGTTTCCAGCAACGAAGCGGACATATCGCGAAAGGTCTCGATGTTCTCGATCACCTGGATAGTGTGGTCGTAAACATCTCTCAGGTAGATCTTGATCGCTTCCGAGACGAGCGGCGAATCACTCCTCTGCATCTTGCTGATGGCTTCTCGCAAAGGCCAGACAGACTTTCGCAGGAACAGCATATCTCGCTTCAGATTGTAGATGGTGGGAAGAATGCCTGGCTCTGGATTGGATACCACCACATCCTCCAGATCCTCAAACCGATCCCCCAGCTTCTCCATTATCAAAAAATAGTGGTCCACTATGGCGTCAATCATGGAATAGGCCAGGTAGTCTGAACCTTGCTTTCTTATTTTGCCCTTAGCCGTCCGGAGCCGATCTCGCAAGGGATTGAATACATCAACCTCTTTTTCTTTAAAGGATATTATAAAATTTGGTCCCAGGATCATGCTGACCTGATCCATATCTAAGTTGGTATCTCCCAGATCATCTTCATCCTCTTCGCCATCTCCGCTGTCTCTCTCCTCTGCTTTTTTGTCTCCCTTTTCATCGTAGTAGAGCATCTTGAGCACAATGAATATGTAATCATCATAATCCTCAATTTTAGGACGCTGATCCGTCAAGATATCTTCCAGGACCAGAGGATGAATTCCGTAGCATGAGCCGAGTTTCTCTAGGACCTCCATCTGATGAAGGCCGTCAATGTTTATCCAGGTTACCGTGGGCCTATCTTTAAACCTGAAACACTCTTCTACCTCTTTGACCTCAGCCTCGTGATAATGCTGTTCATCATAATCAATTATCGTGATCTTAGGCCTTTCCAGGGGCTTTTCGCTTGCCATCGGCAGCGGGTGGGCAGCAAGTTCTAAGATATCGGAGTTAGATCCTTTTTTTTTCGAGGAAAGATCTCCCATCTTCTGCCCTTTTCCAGTGCTTTGGCTCAAGTTGTTTGCCCGCAGTGGGCCTAAACCCTTAGCCTTCTCCGTAATGCTCCTGAATGTAGCCATTTCAACCTCTAAACCGGAGATGTCTCCTCTTTTGCTCGCTCTACTACTATGATCTCATGCAGATCCTCAATGCCGTCAATCGACCTTATGCGATCGTTTATGAGGGCATTCAGCTCCTCTAGGCTTTTAGACCACACCTTGACGAAAAGGTCGTACTCACCCAGTATCCCATAGACCTCAGTTATCTCCGGGATCTTGGTAAGATCGGCAACTGCCTGGTCCTGTCTTTCATTGTCTGTCTGCACAAGCATAATCGCGGTCACTGCATAGCCCGTAGCTGCCGGATTGGCCATAATGGTGAATCGCTCAATAACCCCATTGGCTTTCATGCGTTTGAGCCGAAACTGTATGGTCGCATCAGAGATGCCGGATTTTCTTGACATCTCTTGCAGGCTTATGCGCGCATTCTCCCGAAGACTGCGAAGAATGGTCCGATCCAATTCGTCAAGATCCACGCTATTGCCCATATTGATCTGGTATTCTCCTTAGTGATTCGCCATTGTGTTGGTATATTACCAATATTACCATATAAAGGTTGCTATTTCCAAAATATTAAGCATTGATGATATAATAATACAATATTTTTATTCGTCTGTTTGAATCATTGCCCTGCATCTGGAAAAAAATTATCGGAATTTCAATCTAACGCTAGAGCTACGTCGCTTTCCCCCTGAAGTAGTCCGAGAGAACCGCAAGGCTCACTGTCTTTCAGGGCAGATTGTCGTCACCAGTGCTTATGCATGAGGCACAGGATGGCAGGACTACTGCGTTCCCTGGTTCCCCGGTCCCGCAGGTGTAGCAGGGGACCCAGTCCTCGCTGTAGATCAGCCCGCTGCAGTTGAGGCCGAAGCATGTCGGCGGCTGCCAGTCGGAGGATATGGACGAAGGCAATGCACCTCCGACGCCCAAATCGATCCGCGCCTCAACATCAGCCGCTGCCCCGTCCGGCCCGTCCACAGAGAATGCCTCGATATGGACCACGTTAACATAGACGCCGTCATTCTCAGCCCTTGCTCGGTAGGTGATGTTCCTGCTCTCTCCCGGGGCCAGATCCAGGATAGTCCAGGTGATGAGGTTGGACCTGTTCTCAGAAGGCTCTTGAGAAGAGTTAAGGAGCGTCATGGGCTGGGGTAACTGGTCCATTAAGAAGGCGACCATGGTGTATTTCTCCCGGTTCTTAAGGTCTAGGCTGTACCAGACCACCTTCGGGTCCAAAGCATCGACCCTGGCGGTCTTGGTAGCGGAGATCTGGGGCGGACAGCAGGTCAGCCAGTTCAGGCGGACTATGGAGAAGTTCCTGGCTACTGTCCAGCTCTCGTCGTACTTGCCTACTGCCTCTACCCGGTTGACCAGATTGGACGGCTCCTCGGTGATGTTCAACTGCAAATCGATGATTGTCTTGCTGCCGATGCCCATGAAAGGCAGCGACCAGTTGGCGTAGCTTGCCGTCAGCTCTGCCGGCCGCAGAGATGAGGTGATGTACTCGGTTCCCGTCGGGAAGACGTCCTTAACATAGACCGGCCCTAAAGCCCGGTTGCCGTTATTCTCGATGGTGATCCTGTAGTCGGCAAAGGTTGTGCTGAGCAGGTCTACCCTGGCTACCTTACTCAAAGAGATATGCGGTCGGTCGTACTTGGCCACGCCGCCAAGGGTCGTCTTTCTTTTGATATCGAATTCTCCTGCATACATCTCCTCCTGATCGATCTCATCGGTGCTATTCGGAGAATTGTCCTTGTAAACCGTCCGGAAATCGGCCTGTCCGGTCACCCCAGCTTCGGTTACCATCTCGTTTAGGCCTCGGGCAGTTGACTGCAGATCCAGGTCCGTTGCTGAGGAAAATTGCTCGCTGATCAGGCTGGTGGGCGTCTTGGACCACATGCCCTCATTCCACAACAAGTCGCTGGATGTGGAGAAGGTGGGCGTGTAATTGTAGCTGGTCGGCAAGTGCTTGAGGTTGAGATCCTTGGCGATGTAGTTGACGACCGTACTGATCCTCTCCTCACTCTGGTACTCGCCCGTGCCCGACTCGTAAGAAGACTGGGCTTTGCCAAGATCTCTACTTGCAGACACATAGCCCGTGCCTGTCACGGATTTCTCGTACTCCGCATTCTTGCCGTATTCATCGAACCGCTCGTTGATCTTGAAGCTGCCCACATAGTCCTCCTGAGCCTCGAAGACCGTGCTGGCGTTCCACGTTCTATTCGCATCAGCATCTTTCTTCTGGAGGCCAATGTGGCCCACGCCCTCGAAGTCGGTCTCGGTCGTCATTGTGCTGCCGTTCTCGTCCAGCTTGGTGTAGGCATTCCTGTCGATTCTGTTGGCGTAAGTGTACTCCTCGTTTGTTGAGCCACCCGTGGCATAGTTCTTGGACTTGGCCTTCTCGATCCACTTGGTTTTGAAATCGATATCTCGATTATTGGGCAGGGAGAAGGTGGTTGGCCTATGTGTTGCAGTCAGGCTTTTGTTCCACTCAATGGAGCGATTGGAATTTTGGTACTTGATCACGTCCTCGCTGGCGTAGTCGCCGCTCCCGTGCTCCTTGAGGGCGACATAGGTCTGGGGCGGGC
>JALNZQ010000094.1 GCA_023229165.1 Methanothrix sp. | reverse complement strand
TGGAGAAGGGTATAGGGCGCAAGTAAGCATCCATCAAAAATTTTTTTTGCAAGAGAAAATAATTAAATAGTCAGCAGATAACAAGTTGACCTGAGCACCGCATTGCGGCGCGCACCCGCGAGGTTGATCTGCCATGAGTTTGATATTTGGAGAGTTTCTGACCTTTCCCCAAGAGAAGGGCCCTGAAGTGCAGCTTCGAGTCTACGGCGATGAGTTTTATTCCCGGTATGAGAATATGGACGGCTATTCCGTGGTCTACGATCAGGACCATGGACTGTACTGCTATGCCCTCCTGATATCGGGTGAGTACGTCTCCAGTGGGATAGACGCTTCTCAAAGCCCGCCCGATGGTGTCCGCCGCCACTTCAAAGAATCAGAAGAGGTGAGAAACCGCAAGTTTGAATCGAGATATGTCAAGATGAATCCCCGCCCATCCGCCTTCAAGCCCAGCCTTAATCTTCGGACCTTCGGACCGGAGAAGGGACTTTTAGAAGGAAGGCGGGTGAGCGAGGGCGAGATCAAAGGCCTGACGGTGCTGGTCCAGTTCACCGATGTGAAGAGCTCCGTCACAGCCGCGGATGTTGACGCCCTGCTCAATGGCCAGGGCTACCATGAGAACGGCAACTTCTGCTCTGTGAGAGAGTATTTCCGTCTCATGTCCAGCGGCAAGCTAGACTACACCAACGAGGTAGTGGGGCCCATAACCTTAAGCCACAACCGTCAATACTACACGGAAAACCTGCTCGTCAAGGAGGCCCTCGACCTGGCCGTCAAAGGCGGTCTCGCGCTGGAGAAGTTTGACTCGCGAGGAGTGGGAACAGTCGATGCCATGAGCTTTCTTTACGCTGGCCAGACCCAATATTTGGGAGAGCTGTGGCCACACAACTACTTCATAGACCTTCAGTATAAAAACATGAAGACCTATTTTTATATGCTCTCCAGCATGGGCAGAAGCAAGGAAGACCTCTCGATTGGAACCTTTTGCCATGAGAGCGGCCACATGCTCTGCCGCTGGCCGGACCTCTACGATTACGGCAATCGAGACGGTGACTTCGAGAAGAGTGCTGGCCTTGGCTACTTCTGCCTCATGAGTGCCGGAAATCATAACGATGATGGAAGAACACCTGCACCGGTATGCGCCTTTCTCCGAAACCTGGTGGGATGGTGCGATAAAAAGGTTCGCCTCAACCAGCCCGGCCAGTATCAGGCAGATCATGGGGATTACGGCACAGCCATGATTTATGAAACGGGCAAGATAAATGAGTACTTCATGGTGGAGAACCGCTCCGGGATAGATCTTGATGCATCCATTCCCGCCGGCGGCCTGGCCGTCTACCACTGCGACACTTTAGGCTCAAATGAATGGCAGGGAGGATCTGCGTCCAAGCATTACCAGTGTGGGCTCTTGCAAGCGGACGGCAGCTTAGATCTGGAAACCAACCGCAGCATGGGTGACGAAAAGGATCTCTTCGGTCGAATGGTGGGAATTGCCCTCAGCCACGATACAAGGCCCACTTCTGTTTTATGGGACGGCTCGGATTCGGGCTTGATGATATCAAATATCGGAGAGCCGGGCCGTGTAATAACATTTGTGATGGGGCAAGAAAAGACAGATCATGTGGCCAAAGGATCAACGCTATCCGGCGAGATAATCCCGGACAATAGTCCTTCGGGCCTTGTCAATGCTATTTTGCTCGATCAGGAGGGCAAGGTGAAGAGGCTGGTGGTGGAAGTGGACATAAGCCACAACAACATCTCCAACCTGAGAGTAGAACTCATATCTCCAGGCGGCAAAAGAGCCATTCTGCACAATCGCACCGGCATTGGCAAGAAGAATCTGCTGAAGAGTTACGATTCCAAATCAAAGGCTTCTTTAGTCGCCCTTCTCGGTCAATCCATGAAGGGCAAATGGATCCTCAGAATCAGGGATTTGACAAGCAGAGATACAGGCAAGCTGAACAAATGGAGCCTGGAGGCAACTTACTAAAAGAGGTCATTGTTACAATTTTTTTGATTCTTAATGCCAACGCAGCTTTCTATGCGGGCGCGCCGCCTTTTCACCTGGATCGCCAACTTTATGCCCAAAATTCCCCGCGACCCTTTTTTGCGCCAAGTAGCGGACTCTAGCGACCGCATTTAACCTGATCCCATGGATTAAGCCAGCTTTCCATGAGGTTCAGATGAGACTCAGGAGATACTTAAAGCTAAATAATATATCACCAAAGCAGCAACCAGTGAGGTGTTATAATTGAGATTTAATTGCTTATGCTTATGTCTTCTGGCCATGATTTTGGGGGCAGGAGCAGCAGGTGCGGTAGGAGAACAGGGCTTTTCCCTGCAGCAGTCCATTGATGTGACCGGTGGAGCTTTTAGCGAAGACTATGTGAACAGCCTGTTCGGCATCAACGGCATGGGCGCAGAATTGAGCAGCCCGTGGTTTGGCCCGGAGTTCGAGAACACCAGCAGTGCTTCTTCCTTCTTGTCCGAGTTCTACATCAATACCAGCGTGCCCGTGATCGGCTTTAACCCGGTGAAAATTGATGTCACACATAAGATGCCCTCCAGAATCTATTTCGGCAGCGGTCGAGAGGTCACATACACCCAGTACCAGTCGACCATAGCCACAGCAAGAGGCAATGAGCTGTGGATTCAGAAGGGTCAGGATTGGTCCGCGTACGCCATAGTTCCTGCAGGAACAGGCATGCAGTTCATCGCCTTTGCCCCGGCAGGCGGACAGGCCGATTACTACGAAATCGTTCAGACGGATGCTCTGAATACAACCAGCAAGCGGGTAAATTTCTACACCGGCTACAACAGCCTGAATTTCATGGCGGATAAAGTGGGCAGGCACGTTCTGCTCTTTGTGCAGAGCAATCAGCCTAGCAACTCAATCATTGTAGATGTGATCAGCCAGGCACCACCGGCTCAGCAGACCACGACCGCAGGCCAAATGCAGTCCACCAACTATATGCCGCCTGCCTACAATCAGCCCAATGCAGGTCAGACCACTACAAGCGGCCTGTTCCAGACAACCGCAGGCACATCGACCCAGTACCAGACATACGGCACATCTTATCCAACACAGACGGTAGTTGGCGGAGACACTCCGGTTACCATTCAGTCCCAGGGAATGAGGGGATATCAGGTCTTTTTAGATGAGGTCTTAATCGGCACGGAAGGCACCGGCGGCGATGCCCCGGATGGGAAATTCAGCTTCAATGTAAGAGGCAACCAAAACCACAACATAAGGGTATACGATGGTCAATTCAATTATCCTAAGAGCATGTATTTCCAAAGGGGCGTTCTAAAGATTATTAACGTGGAGGCGGGAACTGCCGTATACGTTTAATTTTTTTTTTATTAATATTTTTTGATTTTATGGCATTTAAGGACGCATATGTTGTTACTCTTGGCGTTCTTGCTCATGCGATTTTATTTCATTCACGATTTGTAGGAAAGAGATAAATCCCATCGGATTATTTGATGAAGAGGGGTCGATCATTTTGAGAAAAGACGAATTCTTGCAGCAGTTCGAAGGCATAATATTCCCGGAGACGTTTGACCAGGATCTTCTGGATCACGCCGCAGAGATGTTCGGCAAATGGGGCAAAAGTGCCCATCTAAACGAGAAGGAGCATCTCTTTGAGGCCTTCGGGCTGGCATCTAAACCGGATGACAGCACAGAGATTAAAATGCAGAAAATTGCCCTGCGCTTTGTCTGTTCCCGGATGATGGAAGCAAACTTCAGCCGAAAGGATGCCGCAGAACTCATCCGCAATTTCAATAAGATCAAAAGCCCCGGCTACGAGTGGCTGGAGTAGGCCCGCGTAAGAGTGAGAAACAAGCCTTTTTTGTCGGTCCTTGCGTCTCACCACTGCACAGCCCTTTCTGCCGGTTGATCGGATATCAGCTCTATTCCATGATCTTCTTCATCAGCCAGCCCATGTTCTGCCCCAAAGTCCTCATGATCTGTATTCCCTCCGCATCCTTTTCCACATCCTTTTCCGCCAGGCCCAGGCCGATATTCCAGTAGCTCGAGCCGGCTATAATCATCTGATTGATGAGGAAGAAGTGATTTATGGAGTCGAAGACGTGAATGGCTCCCGCCCGGCGCACGGCCACCACCGCGGCGCCCACCTTACGCTTGAACATATCCCCGTTGGCCTTTCCCACAAATCCGGACCGATCGATTAGGGCTTTTAGCTCCGGCGTGAGATCGGCGAAGTAGGTGGGAGAACCCAGAATGATCCCGTCCGCCCTGCTCATTTTCTCGATGCATTTGTTTACCAGATCCTTATCCAGAGCACAGCGCCCGTCCTTTTTCTCATGGCACTTGTTGCAGGCGATGCAGCCGGAAAGGGGGCCTTTCAAATGCACCAGCTCCGTATCTATGCCCATGCTCTCTAGCTCTTTGAGAACAACGGCAAGCAAAGTGGCAGTATTGCCATTCTTATGAGGGCTGCCGTTAAATGCCACAACTTTCATGCTAATATTCCTCCGCGTTATTTATTTTATAGGAGTATTCAAATCTCAATCAGCCGGTACTCTTTATTTCCTAGACCAATCGTCCCCCCGTAATCCACCTGGATATTTCCAAGCGTGCTCTCCCAGACGCCCAGGAACTTATCCGCCCCAGGCTCATGATTCTTTTGCAGAAGCGTGTTTGCCAGGCCCATCTGCCTGTTTACCAAATCGTAGCTGGCCTGATCTATGGCCACCGGGTCCTTCGAGGCCAAGATGCCGATATCCTGCACGAATGGCGCATCGCTCCAGGGCACGCAGTCGCAGTCCGGGGTAATATTGAGCAGGAAGTTGAAGAACCCGACCCTGCTTTCCTTTCCCTTTATCGCTCCATAGGCATACTCAGCCATCCTCTCCATGAAGGGCGGCACCTCTACAAACCAGTCGAAGTCCAGAGCGTGAGTCGGACAAACGCGCAGGCACTTGCCGCAGCCTGTGCATAGATTGTAGTCGACGTCGGAGATCCTCTTTTCCACAGTTATGGCACGCTTGGGGCAGCCGTCCATGCAGGCCCTGCAGCCGCTGCATAGCTTCGCGTTGAATATAGGCTTGGCCGAATGCTGCTCCGCCTTTCCCAAAGCGGGTGCGCAGCCCATGCCCAGATTCTTTATAGCGCCCCCAAAGCCAGCCGGAAGGTGGGCCTTGAAGTGAGATACCACGATCATGCTATTGGCAGAGGCGATCTCTCCGGCGATCTTGACGCGACGAAAATGCTTCCTATCGATTGTAACCTCCCGGAAATTGTCGCCTTGCAGGCCATCGGCAATGACAACCGGCGCTCCGGCAACGGCCTGGCCAAAGCCGTGCTCAGCTGCAATTTGCAGATGATCGACGGCATTGGCCCGACTTCCCCCGTAAAGAGTATTTGTATCAGTAAGAAACGGCTTTGCGCCCAGGGCCAGGATCTTTTCTGCTATGGGCCGGACCAGGACCGGATTTACATAAGAGTCGCATCCCCTCTCCCCGAAGTGGATCTTGATGGCGGTGAGGTCGCCTTTTTGTACTACATCATCCAAGCCTGCGGCATCAAAAAGCCCCAGGATCCTGTTTTGCTTGTTATCTTGAAAGCTTCTCGCCCTGACCCCGGAAAAATAAACAGTGCTTTTCAATTCTTGCCCACCTCCAAATATCTGATGTGTAATATGCTGCATGAATAAAAGAATTTGATGCCTGGCGAAAAGATATATGTCAATAATGGCTTTAGTGATTTAGAAACTTTTTGGAGAGGAATTGCAATTGACCGGCAAAAACTATGAAGCATGGGATGTTAAAGAGTCCGACTACCCCGCAGATGGCTCAATGGAGGAGAGGCTCAAGTTCCTTTTGCGCTATGCAATTTTAGCCCCCTCCGGCCCCAACACCCAGCCCTGGAAGTTCGCCATTCATGGCGGCAGCATTTCCGTCTTCGCCGATTTAGGCCGTGCCTTGCCTTTTGTTGATCCAAGCAACCGCACCCTCTACATGAGCGTGGGCTGCGCCATCGCCAACCTGGCCGTCGCCGGAGCGCATTTCGGATTTGCTCCGGGCGTGAGCTACTTTCCAGACGGGCAAGAGAGCGATCTGGTGGCCGAGGTGCAGCTCTCCCCCGGCCGAAGGCCCGTGGACGGCCAAAAGGGTCTCTTCTCTCAGATACAAAGAAGGCACACGACCAAAGACCGATATGAAAATGCGACAATCGAACCTTTCATTTTAAAGGAACTCGAGAGGAACATAAGTCTCCCCGGCCTTTATCTCACCTACTTGTCCGATAAGGATTCCAAAGACAAGATGGCGGATCTGGTCTCCCGCGCCCATCAGACTCAACTGGCCAAGAAGGAGTTTCGCCATAATCTCGGGAAGTGGCTGCGCAGTAACTGGACGACCGAGCCGGACGGCATGCCCCTCTATACCTTTGGTGTGCCGGATGCCTTGTCCTTGGGATTTCCTGCCGCTTTCAAGGAGTTCGACCTATCCCGACCGGTCATCTACCGGGACTCGGGCCTCATCCACGACTGCTCCACCCTTGCCGTGCTTACCACAGACCAGGATGATAGGCTGACCTGGACGATGTGCGGCTTCGCCCTGGAAAATCTGCTGCTCCAGGCCACAGTTTACGACGTAAGAGCATCCTTCTTCAGCCAGCCCATTGGTCTGCCCATTCTCCGAGAGGAGCTGAAGGCGCGTATCAACCGCGGCCACCCCCAGCTTATCTTCAGCCTGGGAATGGCAAAGCCCATGCGTCCCAGCCCGAGAAGGCCTTTAGAGGATGTGATTATTAAGCGGTCTTAGTCGGTCTTATCATCACCGAGAGGGAAATTTTTCAGGCAAATCAGGGCACTTCTCAGCTCCCCAAGCTGCACCGGCTTGGAGATGTAACCGTCCATGCCGGCAAGCAAACATCTCTCTTTGTCCCCTTCTAACGCATAGGCGGTCATGGCCAGGATCTTCGGCCTATTTTTTAAATTGAGATCCAAAATGGCACGAGTGGCCTCCAGGCCGTCCATCTCAGGCATCTGCACGTCCATGAGGATTACATCATAGGTCTTTTTTAAAATAGCCTGCAAGACCTCCCGGCCATTGGAGGCCAGATCTGCTCTGTAGCCCAGCTTCTTTAGCATAAGACGCGCAACCTTTTGGTTGACTAGGTTATCTTCCGCCAACAATATCGCCAGATCCTGGTGCATCGCTTCGCTGCTACAGGTGCGCACCTTCTTATGAAGTGGGGGCATTAAAGCCTCCTGTAGAGCAAAGAGAATGCTGGCCTGCGAAAAGGGCTTTTTTAGAGTTTTTTTGCCTGCGCGATGTTGGCCGGGCGTTGCTAGGGTAATGGTAGGAAGACGCTCTCCTATCTCCTCGGCCAGCTCCTCGGCACCCGGAACATCCAGATCCAAAATTGCGGCATCAAAACGGCTCTCTACCAGCTCTCGCGCCTCAAAGGCAGAGACAACCGGATATATCAGCATCCCCCAGGTGCGGGCATAATCTAACAGCCACTTCAAGCAGCCCTCGCTGCTGAGCAGAGCCATTATCTTCTTGCCGGCCAGATGCATCTTGGCAGCCTCTCCTGAAAATGGCGGGGCAAAAATCAGGAAGTGGAAAGTTGAGCCTTCGCATAGCTTGCTTTGCACCCAGATCCTGCCGCCCATCAGCTCTACCAGCCTCTTGCTTATGGCCAGGCCCAGGCCGGTCCCACCATATTTTCGGGAAGTAGAAGCATCGACCTGGCTGAAAGAGAGGAATAGCTTTTTCAGGTCCACTGAGCGGATGCCAATTCCCGTATCTAAAACAGAAAAGTGGATTTCATCAGCATTTTCACCCGGCTGAACATGAATGGCTATGCTGCCTTTTTCAGTAAATTTTACCGCATTGCTGAGCAAGTTGGCCAGGACCTGGCGCAGCCGGACCGAGTCCCCCAGGATGGTTTGGGCGATCCTCTCGTCAATAGCATAAGTCAGATCCAGTCCTTTCTCCGCAGCCTTTGTCGCCACCATATCCAGCGAGGACTCTATGCAGTCGCGTAAAATGAAGGGCAAATGCTCCATCTTCATCTTGCTTTCATCAATCTTGGAGAAATCCAGGATATCGTTGATAATGGCAAGCAACGCATCACCACTGCTGTGGATGGTCTCTACAAAATCACGCTGCTCTTCGGTGAGGTTGGTTTCCAGCAAGAGCCCGGCGAGGCCGATGACCGCATTCATGGGAGTGCGTATCTCGTGGCTCATATTAGCCAAAAACTCGCTTTTCGCCCGGCAAGCCGTATCTGCCGTCTGCCGCGCAGAACGAAGCTCGATCTCCGTTTCTTTATGCTTGACCATCTCCTCTTGCAGCGCCGCATTTGCCCGGAGGAGCCAGGCCGTCCTCTCCGACACACTCCTTTCCAGCCCTTCCTGCGTCTTTTTCAGGGCCTCTTCCGCCAGTTTCCGCTCCGTGATGTCATTGACGAATCCCTCCAGGGCGAGCAGCTCCCCATCCGGCAGAAATATTCCCTGACCCTGCTCCCAGACCCACTTGATGCCATAGCGTGATCTTATCCGGTAAATCAACCGGAAATGCCTTCTATTAGAAACTGCCTCTTGAATCTCATCCCAGACATAATTTTGGTCATCGGGATGAATCAAATCGGCGTAGGATATAGCAGTATTTTGAAGCAGTTCTTCCGACCGATAGCCTGTAAGATCCAGGCAGCCCTCGCTTACGAATTCCATGGTCCACTGCCGATCGTTTTTGCAGCGATAGGCCATGCCTGGCAGGTTGCTCATTAGCGTGGAGAGCGCCCTCTGGCTCTCCCGGAGAGCCTCCTCCGCCCTTCTGCGCAAAATGGCTTCGCCGATGCTTCCCGCAGCGGCTTGAAGTACAGAGATCTCGCTGTCGATCCATCGCCGCTCATTATGACAGTCTTCAAAACATATAACCGCAAAAAACCGACCTTCGATGAAGACGGGCAGGAGCAGAAAAGAGCGAACTTCCAACTCCGCCAGCACCGTTGCACCAGGAAGCGAGAGCTGCGAAGTTATGCCCTGTATGGGATTGCTGCGAGAGAGCATATCCTGCCAGCCAGGAAAATGCTTCACCCAGGACAAATCCCCGGAAAATGGCTTTGCAGGCTCTCGAAACCACTGCAAGGTAAGACTTTCCGACCGCACTTCGCTCTGCAATTCCCGGTTCTCCAGAATATGGACCCGATCAACATCTTCCACCTCACCCAGAATGCCTAAAGCTCTCTTTACGGCCTGGGGATCGGAAGTGAGCAGATAGTTGGTGGCCTTGGCCACCCCTTGCAGCAATAAATCGCGCCTGTGCAGCGTCTCCTCTGCCTCTCGTCGCTGGATGATCTTCCACATGCCGCCCATGAGCAGTGTTGTCC
>JALNZQ010000093.1 GCA_023229165.1 Methanothrix sp. | reverse complement strand
TGTCCTCTGCATCCATTTTCGTTCGATGAAGGCAATATTAATATGACTGCTAACAGGAGAGCGCGCAATTGCCTTCATTGCAGCATCCTTTTCCCCAAAAACGACCTCTGTATCGACTCCAACAATCCTTCTGCCTACTCTTGTCTTGACGACTCGGGTATAAATTAAATCGGGAAGAGGCAGACGTTTAGGAGCCTTACGTCCGGGAGGGACTTCGATTTGCTTTATCCCTTTTCTAGTTCCATAGGTTATGCTTGGACAGATATCCAAAGCCTATCGCCCTTAAGAATCTGAACCAAGGGAAAATGAGCGTACCTGTACTGGGCCGCCCCTGGCAGATAGTTGCCAGTCAGACCAAAGATGCAGATTCCTCCAATGTACTGTGGTAGCTTGGCCCCGGCCTCCTGGGATTATCTCCCAAAAGTCTGGGTGATCCAGTCCTTTATCTCATCTCTTACCTTTCGGAAGGCCTCAAGCTGCTCCTCCTCCGGAGTAGCGGCAGGGTCCGCAAAGCTTCTGTGGATAACCCTTTTCGCTCGGGGCGACTTGCTGGGCAGCAGCAGCTGTGTGCTGCATATCGGGCAGGCCTGTTTGGCCCGGTCGCAGACTGTGACCGCCAGGTCGAATATTGTATCCTGAAATTCTTGGGAGGATTTGGAGCGCTGAGCGGAGATATCAATTCCGATTTCCAGCATGGCCTGCACAGCACGAGGATCGACCGAGGTGGCGGCAACTCCGGCGCTGTAAGCCTCGTATCGATCCGGATACATGGCCCGCAAGAGGGCCTCTGCCATCTGGGAGCGAGCGGAGTTATTTGTGCACAGAAAGAGAACCTTCTTCTTTTCCCGATCACTCGTGGTTGATGTCATCATATATCTTGATGCTCATCATAATAGATCAGCATTTTGATTGCTCCCTAGAGAGATCTTGCGGGAGATCGAGGCGCTCTGCATTATGCACGGGAAGCTTACTCAATCTTCTGAGTGCCGGGATTTTAGCCACCGCACAGCCCTGCTGCTGGAAAAGCAGGAAGAGGCAGGACTGTTTCGGATGGCGGACAGAGTCATGGATCTCCTGGCTTCTTGCAATCCCAAGCTGATGAGAAGGCAATCGCCATCGGCAGTGAAATTGTACGGCAATCTCAAAAGAGGGTGATATATTCACCGTTAAGGCTTTTTTAAAGTTCAATTTCAGCGTGTGACTGGCCCAGAAGCCTCTCCAATTCTGCAATCCTTGCCTGATCTTTGTGGTAGACTCGGATGAATGCCATATTCGCGGGCGACCTGAGCTAGTGGCTTGCCAGACTCAAGTTCAGCTAGTACAGATATCTTGAAGTCTCGGTCATAGCGCCGCCTTGTTTTCATGCAATTCCCTCCATGAGGTGGCATTGCTTAACTTTTTGTCCACTCGGAGGGGTTCACTCCATACGGCACTAGGGGTCCAGTTTGGGCTTGCCGTTCGCCGCGTGTGGGCCGCTCGGGCCGGGCTGCTTTGTCGTCACGGTGGTGGCAGGCTTACCTGCTGAGGATGTTCCTTAACTCTCACTTTTTGTTAATGAGAATGATTTATTTAAAAAAGTACTAATTTTAAAAATAAATAAAATGCAAAAATTAATATAATAAAATGGTATTATCTATAATAGAAAAAATTTAAAATTAGATAATTAGTTGTATAATTAGTACAACTAATATGTACTTTAATTTTTAAAAATTTAAAATTTTAAAAAGATTCATTTAGATAATTAATATTAATTACCATAACAAAAAAATTAATAAAATTAAAATATTGACTGCAAGCTTATATTTATAAATTTGGCGTTTTCAATAATAGATCTTAGGTGGATGCAAGAAAAACCTGGGATTGCAATCTGATCCTATAAACTATGTGTATGGATACCTTGATCTATTAGATAATAGGAATCTTGCCAACTTAACTATTCCATATACTATATGAATATGCCCCTTTCCCCGCCCATCCCTATGCTTTACGACATGAAAAACTACTTCAACAATTGAATGGTATTCTCAGTTCAATTCATTCTGATATACTATATGAATTGGCATTTTTTTAGTAAAAATTTCTAGAATTTTATAAATAGTAATCGTGCCAGCAAAATATGGCCTTATTGTACCAAATTAGTATTTATAAAATTTTGTACATTTAATCTATATGTCTATCAAAAAATTTGATAAAAATTAAATTATATCAATTGTTATTATTAATTAGCTGTCCCAAGTTTTCGATTTTATTATACAATTTATTTTATTAAGTTATATAGTTATAGTATCTTTGGATTAATTATGTTTTGTTATAACTCAAAGCGTTTTTAAATATATAATTCATAAAATTTATATTTTTAGAAGCTTTAAATTTATTAAAAATATTATTAATTTAAATTATACAAAAAAATTAATTAAACATAGTGATAATATAAATAATTTAACATAGTTATTTTTTATATGAATTTAGGTTTTTAAAGAAAAGTTAGAGTTTATGCACGAGAGAGAATTCGAGAAGAAAATCTTTCGGTTTTTTGACAGCGAATCTTTATATTGATTTGGTGTGCTTCTCAGATGAACAAGAGTGGCCTGAATCGTTATGACCGATATTCTGCAAGAGCTAAAGGGGATTGTTGGAGACAGGGTATCTGCTTCTCCTGGCGAAAGGTGCTGCTACGCAAGTGATGCATCTCAAGTCGTTGGCCTGCCCGACTTTGTTGTGCGCCCGAAGAGCACGAGCCAGGTCTCTCGCCTACTCCGGCTATGCAGCGAACACCTTATCCCAGCCACAGCGCGGGGAGCGGGCACCGGGCTTGCCGGCGGCTGCTCTCCTGTTAGAGGCGGCATTGTCCTCGACATGTCGGGAATGAACAGGATATTGGAAATTGATTATGAAAACCAGCAGGTCATAGTTGAACCGGGCGTAGTAGCAGAAAAGCTCAATTTTGCCCTGAAGCCTTACGGATTTTTTTTCCCGCCTGATCCGGGAAGCATGGCCATGTGCACCATCGGCGGAATGCTCTCTTACAACAGCAGCGGCATGCGCTCGGTCAAATACGGGACTGTGAGAAATTACGTCCTTGATTTAGAGGTAGTACTGGCAGACGGCCGCGTCATTCATACCGGTAAAAAGGTGCTCAAATCATCTGCAGGATACGATCTTACCCGTCTCTTTGTGGGATCGGAAGGAACGCTGGGAATCATCACCAGCGCGGGACTGAAAATTGCCCCCTTGCCCAGGACGAGAAAAATTGTTCTGGCATGCTTTGAAGAGGCAGAGATCGCCGGTCAGGCGGTAATAAGGATATTTTCAAATGGCATCACCCCCTCTGCCTGCGAGATACTGGACAGAACAACTCTGCAGGTCCTGAAGCTGTGCGATCCGTTGCTTGCCATACCGGAGGACGGAGATGTAATTTTATTCGAAGTGGATGGAACGGAAAGTTCAACCTCTGAAGCCGCAAGGCAAATCTCGGAGATCTGCCAACCCACGGCCAAGAGCGTGAGGATTGCGGTTGGAGCGGAGATGGACAGCATCTGGTCGGCCAGAAGACTGGTAGGAGCTGCCATATCCCGGCTTGACCCCACGAAAACTCGTATCTATATGGGCGAGGATGTAGGCGTGCCTATTAAGGAGATTCCCGCTTTGATTAAAAAGGTGCAGCAGATAGCAGTTAAGCTCGATATCCCTGCCATGAAATACGGCCATATTGGAGACGGGAACCTGCATGTTGCCCTCTTCATAGATGTTATGAATAAAGAGCAATGGGAGAAGTTGCGACTCGCTGCGGACAGAATCCATAGAGCAGCTATGGATTTGGGCGGGACGGTCAGCTCTGAGCACGGCATTGGCCTGGCTCGAGCGGGGTATTTGCCGGAGCAAATGGGAATGGAGGCATTTTCTGTGATGCAATCCATTAAAAAGGCCCTTGACCCCAAGGGGATCTTAAATCCGGGAAAGATGGGGCTTTGAATCCAATGGGATTAAAAAAATGAATCTCGATCTCAAGGCGATCAATCAATGCGTGCGATGCGGAAGCTGTCGTACCTTCTGTCCCGTATTTGAGGAGTCCGGCTGGGAGTCGGCCAATACCCGGGGGCGCATTATGATCCTGAAGGGTCTCACTTGCGGCCTTCAGCCCGACTTGCAGGTTCTGGGCAGCCTGAATACCTGCACCACTTGCGGGATATGCACGGAAAACTGCCCGGCTGGCGTGAATCCTCCGGAGATCATTGAGAACGCCAGAAGACAGCTTGTCTCCCTGGGAAAGATGACATGCCAGCAAGCAGATCTAAGCAGAAACATCTTTGCGAGCGGCAACACCTTTGGTGATGGGAGAGACAGGCTATCATGGCTAACAGACAGGGGTCTTCTCACAAAAAAGGCGGACTACGTCTATTTTGCAGGCTGCATGAACTCCTATCGTTATACCGAGACTGCGGCCAATACTTTTGCTCTTCTGAATCGCTTTGGGGCAACAATGCTCCCCGCAGAGCAGTGCTGCGGCTCGCCGCTATTGCGCACCGGATTTGATGCCCGGCGATTTATCGATGAGAACTGCAGGCAGATCGCGAATACGGGAGCCAAAACTGTAATTACGGGCTGCGCAGGCTGCTACACCACACTTAAGAAGAGCTATCCCCAGGATTTTCGCGTGCTGAGCGTCCCGGAGTTTTTGGCGGAAAGAATTTCAGAAATGGATATAAAGCCGCTGGATCTCACAGTAACATATCATGATCCCTGCCATCTGGGCCGACATAATCAGATCTATGAGCAGCCGCGCCAGGTTATCCGGGCAATCTGCCGCCTCAAAGAGATGAAAACGTCAGGAAAGGCGGCCAGATGCTGCGGAGGCGGGGGCGGGGTTCGGGCCGGGTACAAGGATCTATCCCTGAAAATGGCTAAAAAAAGGCTTGAGGATGTTCCGGGAGAGGTGGACTACATAGTCACCTCCTGTCCTCTTTGCATCAGAAATCTGAGAGATGCTGGGGCCGGTGAGAAGGTAATAGATCTGGTGGATCTGGTGGCAATGGCAATGCAGTAAGACGCAGCTATGCATAAAATACTTCTGCGCCATCGGGAAGGAAAGTAATCTTAAAGCCCTTGAAGCCTCTTTTCACGAGATCTAACTGGCCTTCTATGTCTGAGATTTGGATTTTGATTTCGTTTATATCTACTGGCCTTTCCATATCCGCGAAATTTGGATGCAAAATGTTTTTATGCAAAATAAATCTCCACCAGCCTTGCATTTTCGGACGCAGGCCTTCAATCATCAGTCCGCAGGAGAGATAATTGGCAAGGCTTACGGGATTTTTAGGAGATACTGTGCAACAGACATGCTCATATCCCATATCTTCAATCACACGCAGGTGTGCAGAAGTGAGCTTTCGCTGCAGACCGTTGCCGCGATAGGCAGGGTGAACCGCCGCAGCCTGGAGATGAGCAACTTTTATCAGTTCCTCTTCTCGCATATTAAGGTCTTTACCCAGGCTATCATCAGCTAGGCCCGGAATGCGAATGATGCTGAAAGCAATCAGCTCTTCCTCTGCTGTCACCCCGATAACCGAGCGCTCAAGGCGGAGAATCTCCTGGAAGAACTTTTCCTCATGCAGCATGAAGATCTCCGGGCAGGGAAGATTTGCGGCAATGATACTTTGCAGACTCATTAGATCCGGCAAAGAGCCGGCTTTCAGGAATTTCATATCGGCGTCAATCAATGGAATAGTCACATTATCCTCTTGAAAGCAAGCACTTTTATCGCTAACGGATGTCTCTTCCTCAAATATTAATCTTCTTGCTCACTTAGGAGGCATCGCTTTATAAGCCTGGAAAAAACTATACTTAATAGAAATGGACAGAGATGATTGGCTGGAGGTTCAAAAGGAGCTGAATCGGCTCTATGAGCTGCATGAGTGTGGTGTCTCAGATCCAGGAAAATGCCGGGAATTCAACACCCAGGCCTCACTCTTTCTACAAAAGCTGGAGGATCTACAGGTTTATGATGTGGCAGACAGGGTCATGGAGCTTTTGGCCGGTTGCAGCCCTAAGGATTTCTCTCCCTGTGAGAATCGCCAGTGCACCAAAGGCTCATTGGAGCGGCTGGCGCAACGGATCAGAGAAAAGCTTGAGAAGAGCTGATTTATCTTTTCCTGTACTTTAAAAATAGTCCTATGGCCACTATCAGGCTGGAAAAGGACACAATGTTGGCTACAATGAGAATGTAATCATGAATGTGCAAGCCGTAGAGAAGCCAGAGGAACATTCCCAAGCAGAATTGCAGGAGCATGCCCAGGCTTACGTCCGCTACAGACTTCGTTTTGTAGATTTTGAGTATCTGGGGCACGAAGCCGAACATGGTCAAAACGGCTGCACCTGAGCCTATCAATTCCCACTGCATCCAACTCACGGAGGATGTGATGGTATATTAGCTTATTAGCTGATACGCACCCGGCAAAAAAGATTAGGAATTTCAGTCCAGGAGGATCAGACCAAAGAGTTCCACCATTTCCTTGCAGTCCTTGAGAACCCGCGGCTTATATCCGGCGTTTTGCAGGGTTTTGAAAACATCGATGCCGCAGGCCTCCATGGAGGGGCGCATGATCTCTTTATTCTTGCATTTCACGCTATCCAGGTCAAAGAGTGCCTGGTTCTTCTTTTGCATCTCCTCGATAACGCATGTCTCGCAGAGGCCGCAAGGCATGGCGTTCATGCCGAATGCTTTGTAGCAGCCTGCTAAAAAAGCGGCTCTCTCCAGTTCGGCCACGGTCTTTTGCATCTTGACCACCGAATTGGAGAGTGCCCGGCTAGCATGTTTGGACGCGACCTTGGGATCTGGCTTTGCCTCAAAACGGACTAAAACGGCATTTCTGTATGCAGATAGAACAGCTCGGGTCTCGGGTGGGGTGGGGGTAAAAGGCGGACATCCGAGATGATTTCCATAATTGTCACAGCCATACCTGCACTTGAGCCGCACCCAATCAGACACTACTATTATCTCCGTAGGTATGAGTCGAAGGTCTTCATGAACTGCCTTCAATTCGGATAGGAGGTTTTCGAGGTCTTTATTCATTATCATTAACCTATACGGTTCGAAAATATATCATTTTCTCTTTGCCAAAAAATTCACTGTCCTCTGGATAGTTCGATCCAGATGTTGACAGCCGAGATACTGATCAGGTTTAATGTGGTGGCCGCATACCAGAGATAGGACTCTTCCTGGCTCAGGTGCACTATCCAGCCGGACCAAAGAACGAAACATATGATGGAAAAAGTTATCAGAGTGTCGATGGCCAAAAAGAGCATGGGCTTCTTAAAGAGTCTTCCCGCCTGAGCGATGGTGCAGTACTCGATGAGAGCTGCCCGGCCGGTCAGGTGAAAGAAAACTCGAGCCAGGTTCATGAGCAAATCTGCCAGAGCCCAGGCTATGACCAGCCATCCCAAAGCAAATAGAGAGGCAGACGGCGAACCCGTGCGCAGGGCAAGCAGGCCGAAGAGCAGCTTGAATATACAAAAGGGAACGCCGATGGTCAGAGCCTGAAAGGAAGGAGTCAAAAAGAAGCGATCTTTAACCTTTTCATCTTGCGGCCTGTTTTTCTCTTTCATGACAGCTATAGCGGTGCGTCTTTGCCGAAAAAAGTTTGCATCGGAGCTTTACCGGTTGTCTAAAATACACCAACGAAATCAGTAATGTCGAAGTAGAATGTGATAGGAAAGAAGCAGGCAGTACTTGCTGCCGTCGCTGCTCATGACCATCTTTTAGGTTTGCTTCGCGATGGGCAATGCGCGATCGATATCAACTTTCAGGGAATTGTGTCGTTTTCCTGCATGGCAGAGATTATAGTACTATTTTAATTAATTTTAAGTTATGGATTGTGGCACTTTATTATAGAATTATAAACATTTGCAAATAGACCAATGGAAATCATTTAAACAATCTGAGAACTCTGCCTTAAAATTAATTACTAAAGAAAAATTCTTATACTAAAAGCGTTATATCACTGATCGAGGACTATGCTGGCCAGACCTAATTTGAACATTCTTCTTGCCGAGGACAACCCGGTAAACCGGAAGATGGCTTTGATCGCACTCAAAAAGCTGGGCCTAAAGGCCGATACGGCCATGAACGGTCGGGAGGTTCTGGTAGCCCTGGAGGAGCACCATTACGATCTGGTGCTCATGGATATCCAGATGCCGGAAATGGATGGAATTGAAGCCACCAAAATAATTCGTAAGCGGTGGTCGCAAGGCCCCAAGATAATAGTTGTCACATCATTTGAGGCTGAGATGTGCCGCGATCTTTGCTATGATGCGGGGGCTGATGACTATCTCAACAAGCCTGTAAAGATAGATGAGCTTGGTGCGGCCATTGAGCGTAATTTGGGTGCTATCGGTTTTCAAACTGCTGCGGACGCACAAGCTCTTTTTGTTTAAATTTTGGGATTGCGACGGATATATGTCGCAAACCGAGGGTCAGCGAATGTTTTGACGAGAGTTCTGCAATCAGCTAGTGGGCTTTTTAAGGTCTTCCTTCATCTGCTGGTAGATTTCTCTGGTCAACTCTCCTTTGGCATATCTCTCGTCCAAAATTTCCGCTACAGTGGTTTTTGCCGGCAGGTTGCTCTCGGCAGCAATGCGGTGTCCAGAATCGCGCAAGATCAGATACAGTATAAGAAATAGTATACCTATCCAGGGTATCAAGATCGGCAAACCCCACAAAAGCCCATTCATGTTTCTTTTCTCAGCATCCTTGTAGACCAGATAGGCTACTGCTAACGAGATAAACCAGGCAAAGACGGTTCCAAATCCCATGAATGGGAACCAGTCCATCATATGATAGTATGGCATATCAATTCCTCTCAATCAGAAGTTCCAGGAAATGACTCCTCATATCCAAATATTGTCGACTTCTGACTGCTTAATATTCGACATTTAACTTATTTAACGTTGTGGTACAGCGAGCGTTGACTATTTTTTGGCCATCTGCTTGATCTTATCCCAGCCGGTACCTCCTATCCGGAGAGGGTGATCAAGCCCAACATCGACGAAGCTGAAGATGACGGGAGCATAAACCGCATAAAAGTCGCGAGCAAAAGACATGGCTCCCCCTAGATCCTGGAAGTGGCGGGTCTCCATCACCTCACCTGTTCCGGCAATTATGGTGCGAATATTGCTCTCGGCCATGAAGCTGGACATGCCGCAGGAGGCTTTGGGAGGCTGCACAGCATCGATGTTCACGGGCACGCTGCCATAAGATTCGTAGGCATAGCGCAAAAGCTCCTCTCGCGTCATCAGGCCCTCCAATCTAGCCTCCTGCAAAATTTCCTCGTCAAGAAAATCAAGCTGGGGAATGAGGCCGGCATCGATGACATAGGTGAATCCTTCATCACTGCCTTCATCCATGTC
>JALNZQ010000092.1 GCA_023229165.1 Methanothrix sp. | reverse complement strand
TCATGCCACTTTGCCGGCCTCTATCGACCAGTTCCACAGTCAGATCTCTCGAGCGGGACAGGATGGCAAACCGTCAACCTGCATGCTATTCCTTTCCGATGAGCCTTTCGGCCAGGAATCGGTCATACAAGAATTTCCGGGAAGGGTCAAGGAAAAGCGAATCTTCAGCCAGGTCCTTTTGAAGCTGCTCTCTTTAGCCCCAAGCAGCATTTCAGACAGAAAGCATTCTGCGATATCCGTCTCGTTTCTTTCTGACCGTATGTTTCAGACAAAGGGCCAATCTAATGGCGCATTCTCATGCAGGCAGAAGCTTTTGGAGAAGGCCCTTTACAGGCTGCTGCTTCTTGGAGCCGTCGAGGGCTATGAGCGAAGAGATGACTCGTTTGAAGTATGCATAGCCATCTGCCATGCCTCGAACATTTACAGCAATTACAAAAATTATATAAATCGATTTGAGACGGAAAGCTCGGGCCAGATTTATATTCCCCAAAAGGAGGCATCCCGCTTTAAGATGGCTGCTTTGCAATGTGGCTGCAAGCTGATTGACTACAGCTACAGTAAGATCAAGATAGAAAGAGAGGATAATCAGGCAAGAATGGACCAGCTCATGCAGGCTGGACAGGTTTCGCCAAGAGAGTTTCCGCAGTATCTGCATGAATTCATGCTACTCCAGGGGATGGAGCACATATTGGATCGTGTTCCAAAGGAATGCCGCTGGCAAGTCCTTGAGGGGATTGAGGGATTGGACACACTTCTTGGGCTGCTATTGGCCTGCCGAGCAAAGCTTAAGCTGCAGCCTGATGATGCTGCTCTACGAATAGTTGCCGGATTTTGCGCCCTGGCCCTAGCCTTCCCGGACAATGGACGAGCACAAAACGATCTGGCAGAAGGCTTTGCCAGTCTGAAGAGCCGGAATACGCCGGCCTATCGAGCAGATGCCGCCCGGCAGATTGTCAGCTATGCTAAGTCCTCTATGCCCTCTAAGAGTGACCTGATTTTAGAGATCGTCTGGCAGGCGGATCCTTCTGCGGATATGGCGAGATTATGTTACGAAAAATCAGAATTTGACAGCGATATATGCTATTCATCGTTATTTAAGTTGGTATATGGAATGCTGCAATCTTTCCAGGCGGTGGGGTGAATGTCTATGAATGAAGAGGAAAGGAAGCTTGAGATTCTGAAGGCTGAGGCGGCCATACGCGAACTGGCTGGAAGAATGGCCGAAGCTTGCGCTTGCACAAAGCAAGCGGATAGGGCAGCAGAGATGCTGGAGGCTGCCGCATCATCCTTGAAAGAGCTGAATGGCCAGTTCAGGGCACTGATGGTGGATGAGAAAAGGGCAATGGATGAGGAGCGCGAATCGTTAGGTCAGGCACATGAGTCGCTTGACATCTGCGCTAAAGACCTTAAGGAATCTCTAGAGATTCTGGAGATGAAGGCAGAGTCATTCGAGACATCTTGGGAAGAGAAGATGCAGGAACTGCTCGATGCAAGGTTCAAAGATCTGCACCAAGATGTTATGACAGTCTCCAATAAGCTCTCCTTTTTAATAGACCAAAATGTTGCATCGGGCAAAAGGATTCTGGCTTTGCATCTGAGCGTCGAAGAGCTGTCTCGTGAGTTTCTTGGATTGCGGAACGACATGGCTGAAAGTTCGCTTGAGATACAGGAGTTGAGATCTCAGGTAATCGATTCCCAGGAGCAGCTTTCTTCTCTAGAGCAGGCGCGGGCTGCTGGTCTATCCCATCGCCTGAGGTCTGCCCTAATCGGTGGCGGACTGGGGATGATATTTGTTTTCATGGCCATAAGGCTGGGATAATCCTCTCTGCCAGGGTAGCTACCAGACCCTGGCGAGACCTCCTGGATCCCTGTACTTGATATTGGAACGGTTGAGATTCGTATCTTTTAGATAATCTTCAGTTGTGAGAAGTTCTTCTGTATCAGAATCAGTTCGGTTAGGATCTGGTGAAGAGGAGCCATCTTCCGTATCGATCTCCTGGGAATTCTCTTCTTCGCTTGGGGCAGTCAAGAGCTTAACATTGATTTTTAATTGCCCTGTGAGTTTTTCTGTGTGGCCTACCTCACCGGATTCTACGGCCAGCCTCGGCGGCCTGCAATTTCAACCGACTTCTGGTGGATAGCGGGCATGCCAGGTTAGACAACTTCACCAACAATGAGTTCGATCCTCAGGATTGGCGGTCCGGACAAGGCCCGCAGGCAGAAAACGAGCCTCTACTGGGTCTGTGGCAGGACTTGAAGTAGAATCTCACGGAAGATCTGCTCCCCCGGCGGCAGGAATTGGCAGAAAGGACAGATCACCCCGGCCCGATCTTCCTCGTATGGGTTTACTGATGTAATCGTCCATGCTTGCCTCAATGCTTTTCTCTTGATCACCTTGCAGGGTCTTTTGCCCAGAATCATTTTCTTTGAAAAGGATTTAATTTAATATCGTATCTGTATTTAAAATTTTGATATCAAAAAGACTTAAATTAAAGGAGTCACTTTTATCGTTAAAAGCTGCAAGGAGATTTCAAAATGAAAAATGAAAATACAGAGAAGGTAAAGCCTAATTTTGGGAAAAGAACGGCCCAGGCCAAGGCAGATACAGAGAATGTGTGCGATGCTGATGCAACATGCATAGAGTCGAAAGTTGGAATGACGATAGCAGTAGGAATACAGGATCGAGACGAGCATTTCACTATTCTCGACCTCAAGATGCACCATCAAGAATGTGAAGGTGGTTTCATAGAGATCCACGAGAAAGATGGATATCATTTTAGATGCAAGAGATGTGATGTATCCAGGGTTATTGCTGGAAGCGATGCGAATAAAGAAGGCATGATTGATGCTGCACTAAAAGGCGCAAAATACAAGACTCTATCCACTAACCTCGATATTGTCTTATTTATGCAGACAAATGATTAAATACAATAACATATTCCAAGTATGCCTGTACCTGGCCCCCAAGTTATCCATAGTGGATCATACAACCATCCAGGCCGGGGTATAAGAAGGCAGAACACTTTTTATAAAAAATGAGAAGATCAAAATCCAAATCCCGGAAACCTATCCCGCTCCGCCCACCGTTGCCTTTGCGACCAAAAGGTGCGGCGATCCGTCGCTCACGGGCACGAGCTGTCCTGCCTTTCCGCAGCGCCCGCTGTTGAACTTGAGGTCATTGCCCACTGCCTTGACATGCAGCAGAGTCTCCAGAATCTTTCCGGACAGGGACACGTCCCGCAAAAGCTTGGTCTTCTCGCCATTTTCCACCAGGTAGCCTCTCTTGGCATTGAACTGGAAGACGCCCTCGCCCGTGCTCACCTGACCGCCTCTACTTCCTGCCAGGTAAACTCCGTCGCCAAGCTCGCTTAAGATCTCTTCCAGCTTCCAATCTCCGTTGGCGATGTAGGTGTTGCTCATGCGCACCACCGGCCGGTCCAGGCCCTCAGCGCGTGCATTTCTCGGCACACCGCCAAGTCGCGCTGCGGTCTCGCGAGAATTGAGATAAGACTTGAGGATACCCTTATCCACCAAAACCGTCTCCTGGGCAAGGCTTCCCTCATCATCAAAGGAGTAGTAGCCGTTGTTCATCAAACTGGGATCGTCCTTGACCGTCACCAGTTCTGATCCGATCTTCTGGCCCAGCTTTCCTTCCAGACAGGAGTCGCCCTCTAAAATGATGTCCCCCTCGGTGGCATGGCCTACCGCTTCATGAACGAAGACCCCGGCCAGCTCCTGATCGAGGAGCACGGGATAGGTTCCGCCCTTGGGCGCATCGGCGTCCAGAAGGGCCACCGCCGTCTCTCCTACAACTCTAGCCAGGGCAATGGGGTCTTCCCGGTCAAAGAGCTCCAGGCCACCCACGCCCGACCGGCCCTCTCCGTCCGTCTGGTAGAGCCCGTTTCTGTGGGCCACAGCGCTGATGACAAAGCCCATGCGCGTCGTCTTCGACTCCAGATCCAGACCCTCCGAGCTGCTGTAATGCGTGGTAAAATCCACCTCAGAGTATACGGCCTGAGTGGAGGTGACGTCTTTTACCTTAGCTGCGTCTTCAATCTCTCGCAGCAGGGCCACCTTCTCCTCCAGGGAAAGGTTCTTGGGATCTTTTTTAACCGGAACCACAACACTTCTGCCCGGCATTGCCTCTGCCAGCGTGAGCTCCTCGCGCCGGTCGATCTTCCGGGCGATGCGTTTGGCCAGATCGATCTCTTCCCCTAGATCGGCTACGTTATCCGTGGTCACAAAACCCCAGGCTCCTCCAAAAAGGGCTCGCACCGCCGCCCCCTGGAATGGAGCTGCAGCTATCTCTTCCAGCTTGCCGTTGTCCAGGACAATCCTGGTCCTACTGCCACGAAGGATGCGAATGTCGTAGAACTCAGGCGCCATTGCGTTTCAGATGCTCCTGCTGGGGATGGAGATGGTCTCAGGCAGGATGATGCCGATCTTCTTTTCGGTGGCAAACCTCTTCAGCTTCTCGATCAGCCGATTTCTCTGCCCGCCCATGGCATACTCGAATACCTCGCTCATATTGGAGACGGGAATGATCTCGATCATGCCCTTGGTGGCTTCGTCAATGAGTACATCGCCCATGTTGGATTTGGGTATGAGCACCGTCTTGATGCCTGCTTTCGCTGCAGCCTCGATCTTCTGCGTCACGCCTCCCACGGGCATGACATCTCCCCGCACGGACAGAGAACCGGTCATGGCCACCGACTGCTTGACGGGCACGCCTTCCAGAGCGGATATGACTGCTGTGGCAATGGAGATAGATGCGCTGTCGCCCTCTACGCCCTCGTAGGTGCCGATGAACTGAATGTGCACATCCTTCTTGGTTATGTCTTCACCCAAGAACTTCTTGATGAGCACGGAGACGTTGGTGACCGCTTCTCTGGCAATCTCCTGCAATTTACCTGTGGCTATGATCTTGCCCTCGTCCTTGGACTGCGCCGGAGTGATCTCGGCCATGATAGGCAGCACTATTCCCGAGTCGCCCATAACGGCCAGACCATTGACTCTTCCCACCTCGTCCCCGAAGGAGTGGAACATGCTGTAATCACGGCGTCGCTCCATGTAGCGGTCTGCAAGCTGCTGCTCCACGGACCTTGCCATCTTCTTGGCCTCTATGACATGATCCATTTCGGTCAGGTTTGCACCATTAGCGCGAGCCACATCTCCAGATACCCTGATCAGGCCGCCCAGGTCTCGCAGCATCAGTGTGAGATGGCCCTTCCTGCCCGACCGCCTCTTGGCTTCCCGCATGATCTCCGAGACGGCATCCCTGGTAAAGTGCGGTATCTTGCCGTCTCTTACAATCTCCTGGGCCACAAATCTGATGAGCTTGTTTCTGTTCTCAAGGGTGTCGTCCATGGTGTCTCTCATGTAGACTTCATATCCGTAGCCCTTGATACGGGAGCGCAGAGCGGGATGCATTCCCTGCACGGCATCTAAATTTCCTGCCAGGATCATGATGAAGTTGCAGGGGACGGGCTCCGTTCTGACCAGTGCTCCTGAGCTTCTCTCGCTCTGGCCGGTGATGGGATACTCGCCTTCTTGCAGAGCAGTAAGCAGGCTTTGCTGTGACTCAGGGCGCAGGGTGTTAACCTCGTCTATGAAGAGAACCCCCTTGTGGGCCTTGTGAATAGCTCCGCATTCCACCCGCTCGTGGGATGGTGTCTCCAGGCCTCCGGATTGGAAGGGATCATGACGGACGTCTCCCAAAAGGGCGCCGGCGTGCGCCCCGGTGGCATCCACATAAGGTGCCTTCTTCTTGCTGTTGTTGTCCACCAGGAGCTTGGGGACCATGGCATCCTCTTTGGGCAACATATAACGCAGTGAAAGGAATATGAGCGCTGCTGCAATGATCCCGAAGAGAAGCTGTCCCGTATAATAGGCATATACTATCAAGGCCATTACTATGAGCATTAAGAACATATTGCGCGTCTGGACCTTCTTTCTGGCCTCCATCTTCTGGGCATCGACTATCTGCTTGCCTCTGCCGGCAGGCACGACGCGAACGCGCGGAGTGTTGTTATCCTCAGGATTGGCATAGACCAGAACATCCTGTAGCTCTTCCACGGGAAGCAGCTCGCTCATGGCCTTGCCGAGCATGGATTTTCCTGTTCCCGGCGATCCGATGAGCATGACATGGCGTCTCTGGCGTGCCGCCTTTTTGATCACTTCCACGGCTTCATCCTGGCCGATCACATGATCTATGAGGCTCTCAGGCACGGTTATGCTGCTGGTATCATTGAACTCAATATCTCCAAGCAGCTCTTTCGACTCGTCTTCGGAAGTCAATTTTTCGGCCCTCATATCGTCTTTCAATCCTTCTTGACTATATATCTGGTGCTTTGTATCCATATTACCCTTTGAAATCATGAATCATTTTAAGGTATTCTTCTCGCATGCCTTTGGACAGATGAGGCTTAATAAGCTCATTCGCTCTTTGGAAATGCTCTCGTGTTACCAGTATCCGATCAATGATCAATTCTTCCCTTTTCGTGCCTGGCTTTATATGCTCTTTTAAGGCGAGCATCCCCGCTTCCCGGCAAAGCATCTCTAAATCTGCACCGGAATAGTCCTGTGTCACCTCGGCCAGCCACTGGGCGTGGTCACCGGAGACGGCCATGCGGGAGAGATTAATCTCCAGTATTCTCTTTCGTGCCTGCATGTCCGGCATAGGAATATAAATCAAACGATCAAATCTGCCGGGACGGAGCATTGAGCTGTCCAGGAGGTCCGGTCGGTTGGTTGCCGCCACTATTACCACATCCTTAAGCTGCACCAGCCCATCCAGCTCGGTTAGGAATTGGCTGACCACTCGCTCTGTAATATTCGTTTCCGATCCGCTGCCACGGCTTGGAACCATGGAATCGATCTCATCGAAGAATACTAAAGCGGGAGCCGCCTGGCGGGCTTTGCGAAAGATCTCTCTTACGGCGCGCTCCGATTCGCCCACCCATTTGCTGAGCAGTTCCGGACCTTTGACGCTGATGAAGTTCAAATTGCTCTCGGTAGCTAAAGCTCTCACCAGGAGGGTCTTGCCCGTTCCCGGCAAACCGTAAAGAAGGATGCCACGCGGGGGGCGAACGCCTACGGCCGAGAAAGCTTCCGGATACTTGAGTGGCCACTCCACGGCCTCGATGAGCGACTGCTTGACTTCTTCCAGACCGCCAACCTCATCCCAATGTACCTCCGCCACCTCCACGAATACCTCTCTCATGGCGGAGGGCTCAATCTTCTTTAAAGCCTCTTTGAAGTCCTCTTTAGTGACTCGAAGGCTCTCCACGATCTCGGCAGGTATGTCTTCGCTCACATCCAGGTCGGGAAGCGCTCTCTCCAGTGTTCGCATGGCCGCCTCTTTGCAGAGGGCATAAAGGTCCGCCCCGACGAAGCCATGCGTGGCATCGGCAACCTCTAACAGGTCCAGAGACTCGTCGAGAGGCATGCCTCTGGTATGAACATACAGCACCTCCAGCCGGCCGGTTTTGCTGGGAATGCCGATCTCAATCTCCCTATCGAAGCGTCCGCCCCTACGGATGGCAGGATCAAGGGCATTGGGCCGATTAGTGGCTGCAACTACTATTACCTCTCCTCGAGAGGAGAGGCCGTCCATAAGGGCCAGGAGTTGAGCCACCACACGCCTCTCCAGGTCTCCTGACACCTCCTCGCGTTTGGGGGCGATGGAGTCGATCTCATCGATGAAGATGATGGATGGGGCGGATTTTGCGGCCTCCTCGAAGATCTGGCGCAGCCGTTGCTCGCTTTCTCCATAGAACTTGGAGACGATCTCAGGTCCTGAGATGGATATGAAGTTGGCGTCGGTCTCGCTGGCCACAGCCCGGGCGATGAGCGTCTTTCCCGTGCCGGGCGGTCCGTGCAACAGTACCCCGCGAGGTGGATTGATGCCCAGGCGAGAGAAAAGCTCCGGATGGCGCAGTGGAACTTCAATCATCTCCCTGATCTCTCTGATCTCGTGGGAAAGGCCTCCGATATCCTCGTAGGAGATATCCCGCACTTGCAGAGCCAGCTCCTCCAAAGTCTCTCTGGTGATGCTGATGATGGTCTCGGAAGTTACGAGTACCGCGCCGGCCGGGAGCGTGCTGACCACGGCCAGGTTGAGGCTGCTATTGATCATCTCCACGCGCAGCATTTCGCCCTTGACAATCGCCCTTCCTTGCAGCATGCGAAGCAAGTACTGCGGCCCACCCATGAGCCGGATCTGGCGCGTAGGAGCAACAACGATCTTTCGGGCCGGTCTGGCTTCGGCCCGAGTTACAGCGACCTTACTGTCTATCCCCGAACCCAGGTTAGCGCGGGTATTCCCGTCAATTCTGATGAGATCATGAGGATCATCAGGGTTTCCGGGCCAGGCGATGGCATAGACCTTATCTTTTCCTTTGATCTCCACCACACCGCCATTTTCCAGGGAGAGGGAGGCCAATGCATCGGCTCCAATCCTGGCCACGCCCTTTCCTGCGTCTTTGTGATAGGCTTCAGCCACCCGAAGCTGCAGAGAGACAAATTTTTCCGGCACATCCGATACCGGCTCTATGCTCGTCCCTTCCCTCGCCATTATATAATGCACCATTCCTGATCTGACAAACGCACAGCACCGCGCTCTTCCAGTCTCTTCAGCCGATCTATTACCACAATCTCTGGAACTTCCAGCCTCATGGCCAGATGCGTTGCATCAGCATCGCCAGAGAGGAGGGCCGTCAGAATCTCCGCCTCCAGCTGGTTTTGCGCATAGCTTCTGGCCGTGCTGCAAGCTAAATGTTTGATCTCCATCTCGCGAGATTCGATCCGGTCCAAGAGAGCACGCAGTTCAAGCCTCTTTTCCTCCAGGGTTGAGAGTTCGTCGCGTAAGATCTTCATGTCCTGGACCAATCCGTTATCTTCTACCGTTGGTGCGTCCTCAATTGGTACGTCCTCGGAGAGAAAGGCCCTAACGCCGTAAGAATGAGGCGAGACCGCCACCTCCAGGACTGTCTTTCGGACTATGCGGAAATACTTTCTTCTTCCCTGGTCCTGATAGCATTCCACAAGGCCGGCTCTCTCCAGCATCACCAGGTGATCTATGACCGCCTTTGGCCCGACATCCAGTCGCTTGGCCATCTCGTTAAAATAGAAGGGGCGAAAAGAGAGGAGTTGAAGTATGCGCCTCCTATTTTCGTTCCCCAGGATATCTAGAAGTTCAACTGGATCCAATATCATCACTCGATTATTACTTATTGAACTTAAAGTTAGTAACACTAGGTTAAATAAGCTTTGCGGTGCCCAGTAGCCATAGCCGGCCTTGGGAAAAAGATGTGTTGCGTTTTGCCCTCAGAGTCTTTTGCCGCGAAAAAGGGGCAAATTCCGCTCATTCATTGGCGGTAGCAGTCACCGGATGCTGAGGACA
>JALNZQ010000091.1 GCA_023229165.1 Methanothrix sp. | reverse complement strand
CTTTGGGTATCATGGTCCTGTTTCCTCCAGTTTGCAAGACAGGTAGGATACAGGGCCTTCCTTGTTAATATCAATTTACAGAAAATTCGTTACACTGCCTTTCATTCCCTCCTTACCTGATGGCGATCTGTTCATTTGCAATCATATTTTAAAGTTGTGAATTGAGCCTTTTGCCGGCTTTTGCATGCAATGTCGGTTCTGCACCTAAGGGCGACTTGGTCCTCTGCAATTCGCTCTTGAAGTCGCTCAAAACCGGCTCGTAGGCTATTCTACCTCGGCCAGGAATGCGGCCAGGTCCTGGGCAAGGAACGCCCGCACGCCAGGGGGGCCGGGCTCCGCAAGGCGGCTGCGCTTGCGGTCGAGCGAGATGGAGAACTAACCTATGTAATTTCTAAACGCAACACCCTGAATGTTTTAAATGAATATCCCGCAGAAGAGAGAAGGCATCGAACTGTGCAGGCAGCATTAACAACCCTCTTATAGTCTCCTTTCCCTTCTTACCATGTGCAGACACTCATAAGCCGGCTTTTGAAAAAAGCTCGTGCCAAGATTGGCATCATATTGCTCCTGGCCGTCGTACTCGGTTGTGGAGCCTATGGCTGGCATGAATATGAGGCGTTTTTCCAGGTCCCTACCGCCCGCCTAAGCGCCGGCAGTTTTTATCCAGAGATGCCGCCAGATCCGCATCATCACTACCTGCAAATCCCACTGGATCATAGAAACCAGGCTCTTGGAAACTTCACCGCTTTTTACCTTCTTTCTCCTGGATTCTTAGCTGGGGAGGATGTGGTATTCTGGCTATTCGACAACCAGCAGGAACGGGTTGGAATGATAAACGACTCAGGAGACTTTGAGTACTTTGAAGAGAGCCTGGGCGGGCTATCTTATGTTCTCATGGGAAACCGGGGTGTGAGCCCTACCCTCTTTCCGGAGGCCTTCAATAAAGACGGTTCAACAAATTATTCACGAGCATTGAGGTTCTACGGCTCCTGGGAACAGGTGGACGACATTGAGGCCGTGCGAAAGGATATGCAAAAAAAGAGGCTATTGCGAAAAGACGGAAAGATCATGCTCTATGGCGGCTCTGGTGGAGGAGTGCTGATTCAGCAATACCTGGACAAATATGGCGAGCATGTATCAAGAGCCTTGATTGAGAGCAGCAGCGCCCCTGATCTGGCAGAAAAGTACAATACAACTTTCATGAAAAAAACATATTTGTCCAATGAGAGCCTCGCTAATTCCTACTTTACCTTAACCCAAGGTGGAGATTATACCACATCTCTGGCTTTTTTGCTCTATAAGATTGGGCTAACTGGAAATACCGATCTTCAAAACAGAATCGTAAACATCAAGACGGACCGCTTTGCATTGCAGGATCAATGGGCTTATCTCGTAAACTGGCTTTCTCCTTCCTACAATTATCCATTCGTGCATAGAATACTTGATGCACCGAGAGAGCTGGAAGTAAAAGTGCGCATTTACGAACTGATGGGAGAAGAGATCGAGAGTTACCATCCGACATCTGCTCAAGATGTCTGTCTAGGCTACGAATGGACAAAGGTTCCTTTGGCCGACTTCATAAAAGCCCATAAAGAAGGAAAGATCCCGGTAATAAAAATCCAGATAAACCGCTCCCGCTATAACGGAGAGGTCATGATATGGTCAGGAACTGCCGATCAGGTCTTCTCAGAGCAGATGGGGCAATGGCTGTGCCAGTCATATCCTAATGCCAGGCTGGCGTTATTTAATGAGACTCACAGTCGTGATAAGTACTCCGATTACCAACTGGAATTTCGGTGAGCATTCTTTATTCACGGTTTGAATTCTCCTGAGATACAGGCCTATTTCAATGATCCCAGGCAGCTTAACGACGCTGATAGGTGTTGAATTAGGTCAGGTTGGATCGGAGGTCGCAAACGTTAAGCTGGATTTTAGAAAAAATTTAAATTGTAGTAATTAATAGTAGTATATTAGCAGCACCTCGCTGGCTAATTTGGCTTATCAAATGAGGTAGTTGACATGAGGAAAATATTTGCGTTGCTGCTATTGCTGGCCCTTTGCATTCCAGCGATGGCAACTGATTTGCCTGATATGACAGGCAACTGGTCCGGAGTTATGGATTTTGTGGGATATGACAAGAATACAGCGTGGCTGCCGAATGAGACAGCCTCCTACTGGCCGAGTGAACAATGGAACTTGACCGTCACAGAGCAACAAGGACGGGCGTTTTCGGGGACGATGGTTCCAGGCGGAAGCCTCTTGTCTGAGGAAATTGTGCTGGGCGTCTTGTGTGCTGAAAACGAGTCCATCACAATGGTGGACGAGAACGGTTACTGGTGGGGCAATGTGATCTCGCCAACTGAGATTGAGTTGAACTACCAGGAAGTCAGTATGGAAGGGATGGTTGTAGGAGGAGGCATATTCCAGAAAGTATGATGGCGAGTCAATATTCAGCATATAACTCTTTTTTCTTTCTTCTCAATAATTTTATAATGAATGACTATTCACATTTACCATAAACCTTTTTGCCGAGCCATGCAAATGAGCTTTCAGGTGAATTTATGAAAGCCCTCTTAATCTTAGCTATGCTGGCCATATCTATCTCCTCAGCAACAAGCGCAGAGGACAACACCAGCGCGTACTGGACCGCTCAGGGCGATGAGCTCAGAGAGCAGTACAAGTTCGATGATGCTATCCAGGCTTACGATAAGGCCCTGGAGATCAACCAGTCTCACATAGCCGCCATGGCTGGCAAAGGCGAAGCTTTATGGAATATCGGCAGGTATAATGAGTCACTCCAGAGCTTTGATGAAGTCCTGAATCTGAGCCCATATTACGTCAGAGCATGGGTCGGAAAAGGTGTGGCCCTTCATGGTTTGGGAAATTTCAATGAGTCGCGCCGATCTTACGATATGGCACTTGAGATAGATCCTACCTATGCCATGGCCTGGAATGATAAAGCCTGGCTGTTCTACAAGCAAGATATGTACCAGGAGGCAGTGGATTATTCTGACAGAGCAATTAAGATTTTAGACAAAAATCTCGCAGCGACTATTGACACGAAGGCCGTTGCGCTGGAAAAACTTGGCAAGAATGATGAAGCCCTACAGTGCATCGACAGGGCCCTGGAGCTGACCCCCACGGACTCAATCGTCTGGATACACAAGGGCGATATCCTGAAGGCACTGGGCAACCAGACCGGATCTGAGGCCGCATATGCCAGGGCAAAGGAACTCCCTGAGCAGCTCCTGGACGAATCCAGCGTATAGGCAGTCAATAGATCTCGCCAGAGCCTGCGGATCAGTCGCATTTTTTTCTACGGAAGTCGAACAGCGCACACGGGCAGGAAGCTATGGGTCACACAAGTTGCTGGTGCAAAGATAAGCTGTAAGCTGGTCGGGCGGGCACGCGCGCAGCTTTGGGCGGCCGGGATGCCTGCGGGGCTGGAGCTTCTAGGGTGGCCGGATGCCGTTCGGCTGGCAGCGCTTGCGATCTCGCTGGTTATTGTCGCTCGCTGGCCGCTGGCTTGCAGCTGCAGGTCCTGCGAGGATGCGGCCTGGGCGGCGGCAAATGGCAGGGATCCGGTCGAGCATGATGGCCGGGATGCCCACAAGGAATTGGCCAGAGAGAGAGACGCTGCACAGACATATCTTATCCGAATGGAATGGCAAGTTCCAAGGGAAACTGCCTTATATAAAAAATTCTATAGTAAGTTGATGACGGGTAACTACGTCGCCTCCCTAATGAGATGGCTAGGACCAAAGGTTCTGGCCATTTACATTATTTGATGAGATGACCTACGTCCTGCCAAGACCCTCTTGCTAATTTCGAGAAAAAACCATGGATTTGGTTTTTCTCATAGGTTAATCCTCGGCACTTGTGCATCTCTATTCCAACCGTTTTCTTTTAAGGCATATTGCAGGCATCATTGATCGATGCATATGATGCGGTTCAATCATATATGGACCATGCAGAGGGTTCAAAATTGAGAAAATTATAATTCCCGGATCCTTTTAAGCATGATCATACAACGGTCCAAGAGCTAAGTGATATGGGTCCTGGCCCATTTGGATGCAATCTGCAGCTCATCAATATCTATTTCTTGACCAAACCGACTTAATAGCTCGAAGGATATAGGATCGTTAGCTTTACGAGGAAGGATTAGATAATGATTAGAATATTATGGGCGACAGTTATCTTAATGCTCTTGCCTACTGGCTTATGTGTAGATCAACAGCCACTGATATCAAATAATGATTTGGCCCCACAAGTCCACAACTATAATATCATGACATCTTTAGCTGGAACCACATTTGAACTCTCTCCGATGTCTGTCGCCGAGTGGGCAAACTTCTTTATATGGACGATGGGGGAACAAACCGTTAACTATGAGTACACTACAGGAAAGTTCCAATGTCTAGAATTCTGCGCGCAATTCCTCAGGGACGCATATAACGCTGGATTCACCCACGGCCTGTATCTAATCAACATCGAGGACTGCTCGAAATATCCTGGTGGTCATTTCGTAATAGCTGTTAGCTCGATAAACGGCATGAACGGTCGCCCAGGAATGGAAATCATTGATCCACAGAATGGCGTCACAATGAACCAAGACCTCTTCAATGACGGAGTTGATGAGCAAATCTACCTGATGGTTCCTGAATACGTTACCATCACAGACGCCACGCATGTCACTTGTGACCCCCATTATGAAACCACACCAGTAACAGTATAGCCACTGCACTGTTGGAGCTTTGGCTTTCTCATATCGTTTGTGGTCCTGACCGCAAATTCTCCATTAGGCTTTCGGAAGCGGTCAAATTCATTTCGCAGGCTTCGCATCTCATCCATCGCCATGCGCTCGCTTTGCTGGTCGAGCCCCATTTCGTGCTCTCGGGGCTGCTTGGCGACTCAACGAGGATCGCGGCAACCTTGGACAGTACCTGAGAAGAAGATGCCTCCTCATCAGTACCATCCTGACAAGTAGTTCCTGGAGGTTTTTTGGGAGGAAATCTTGCCCTGATCTCTTCATCGATGGTTGCCGTTTATTGTCCACTTAATCAGCCGATGGACCAAGAACAGCGCGCTCTGCCATCAGCTCCGGAGCATCATAGAATTTGCCTAAAAGAATCTCGACTCCAGACTGTGCCTGGTCTCGCAGATCTCCCTCGCCTCACAGTCCTGGCAGGGTGCATCCTCAGGCCGGTCGGGAAGCTGGCCCTCTTTTATCAGCCTTATTCTATCCCGAATGCGCAGCACCCTTGCTCTATCCACGCTGTGAATCTCCGCGGCGCGCACCAGGGCCTGGCGCGGATACTCCACCAGTCCTTGATTTATATGTGTCTTTTGCTTCTCGCCTAAAAGAAGAGCATATCCCGCCAGCATGAGCCTGTCTCTTTTCCAGATGCCGTCCTCTGGGGCTTTGCCCGTGCGGATCAGGGAAGGAGTGCCGTCCGGTGCCAGGCGGTCCAGCCTGCCGGATAAGCCCAATTTATCCGAATGGAGGTCAACTTCTGCCTGGCAGGGAAGCAGAAGGTCCAGCTGCCCGGCCAGGCCCTGAGCAATACCGGCAATCTCTCCTTCCAGCTCCCGGCAGGCTGGCTCCATCTCATGCTGCCCGATCTCATAAACCAAAGGCAGTTCTTCTTCCAGTCTGGCAAGGCTCTCTCTTAGCTGGCCTTCCAGATCATCTTTTTGGGAAATAGAGAGCATGAGGCTATGCAGGAGGATCCGATTAGCATCTATTTTTTGGGGCGTCCTTCTCAGATTTTCAAAGTAAATCAGCCGGGGGCAGCGCAGATAAAGGCCTATTTCAGATATCCTGACGAGCGTTGACATCAGTGAGTCTATGCATCTCATCTTTTAAAAATTTTTCTTCTATCTTAACCTAATTTTCGGTGGATCTTGCTTGAGAAAGTTATGGAGATATTGAATTAGATGATGCTGAATTGAGCGATGCAGAATTTGGAAATACTAATTTCTGCAATTGTGTCCTGTTTTCCTTGCTCAACAGTCCCTCTCGAATCTTGACCAGCCAGGCGTCCTCGCTTCCCTGCCCATATGAGCTGGTTATACCAGCCATCGTATAAGTGCCGTCTTTGTTTTGAATTACAAAGGTGCCGATATCGTCTGCGCTGCCTCCTAAGGTCATCGACCATTCTTCGCTGCCTGTGGAATCGGTCTGAATGAGGAGCGCATCTCTTCCGGTTTCTTTATTGTCTATTCTTCCTGCAATGATATAGCCGTCTTCCGTAGTCGATTGCAGTGAAGAGGCCGAGCTGCCCCTGTAAGTCCTCTCCCACAGTTTTTGGCCATTAGGGTCCACTTTAATGAGAATGATCTTCTTCTTATCCGAGCCTGATTCCGTCCTGCCCACCAGAGCATAGCCCTCTCCAAGCTCTACAACCTGAAATCCGGCATCATCCTGTTTACCGCCAAAGGTTTCGTTCCAAAGCTCATCTCCCTGGGAATCCGTTTTAAGGAGCCATATGTCATCTCCACCTTTGCCGAAAGATGCCGTCCGTCCTGCCACAATATATCCGCCGTCCCGGCTCTGCAAGACTGACATGCCCACATCATCTTCCCTTCCGCCAAAGGTTTTATCCCAGATCCTGCTGCCCTGTCCATTGGTCTTCAGCAGCCAGAGATCCTTTCTGCCGTTTCCCTGAGATTGAGTGTATCCTGTGGTGATGAATCCTCCGTCATCGGTCTCATCCACAGACCACCCGCCATCCCCTGAAGAGGATACAAATCCGCCAAAAGTTCTATCCCAATTGAGGCTTCCATTTCGGTCTGTCTTGACAAGCCATAAAAGCTCCTCGCCCATGGTAAAGGATTTTGTGCTTCCCGTGACGATAAATTCGCCGTCTCTTGTCTCCTGCACGAAGTATCCCACGTCCTCTCCCGATCCTCCCCAAATCCGGCTCCAGATGCATTTGCCCATTGCATCGGTTCTGATCAAGAGCAGGTCGCTTCCTTCTCCTCTGGATGCTGTATTTCCTACCAGAATATTGCCGCCGTCTTCCGTCTCCTGCAAACACCAGGCTCCATCTCCGTACTGACCCCCAAAGGTTAAATTCCACACTTCCTCGGGCTCGGCTGCCAGAGCCGAAAAGCAACTGGTCAGGACAAGGAAAACAAGAATAATATATTTCATGGCTTCGTCCCGCAATTTTATCTAGATGCCCCTATCCTGGAATTTGACAGTCTTGTCCATCTCAAAGGTCCCGCTCAAAAACATGCGGGAATCTATGTCGCTTTTGCTCATCTCATGCCGGGAGGCGGTCATACCGTAGTAGCCGCTCAAGCTCCCTTTGGTGCTGGAGCCAACATTCTGCAGTCCTGCGGAGCTATTTGCATCAAATTTAATGGCATCCGCGTCTTGATCTTTTGAGGAGTTAAGATGGGAAGAATTGCTTAATGGGCCGATGATGCTGATATTGTCAAGAGTAGAATTGACCGCTGGGCTGCTGGGCAATTTTGGCTGTTCTATGTTGCCGACGGGCGGCTCTCTCTTTTCTTCTGCCCTGTCCTTCTTCCAGGAAGCAAGCCTGATCAAAGCCTCTGCCATTTTATCCTCCACTTTTTTGGTATCTGTTCCGGGTGTAAAGAAAACCGATCCATCCGGTCCGAGGATGCTCGCAAAGTCGGATTTGCCGGAAGAAGCCGCCGCCTGCAGTAGAGCTGCTGCTGCCAATAGCATAAATAAAATTACTATGATCCTCTTCATAATCCCCACCTCGTGTGCTACCTTGATCAATCAAGTCTCCAATACAATTTTAACTTTTCTATAACAGGTAACAGTTTCGCCCTGTGGAGAGCATTTATCTCTTCCTAGTATTATCCAACTCATGTGTACCTGGACTATTTCCCCTATGATTCCCTCCGGCCCTACCAGGATAGGATGTTGGACGCGGTCTATGATGTTGTAAGCAAAGGCGATCATGGTGTGCTGATGATAGACGCGCCCACCGGCACGGGAAAGACGAGCTGCATTTGCTCGGTTTTAGCTGCAGCTTCCGGGAAGACCGTAGTTGCTGTGCGAACGGTATCTCAGATCGATATCTACATCGACGAGGTAAACAAGATCTGGTCAAAGACCCGGCATAAGCCGGAAATCGCCTACATGGTAGGCAAGCAGAAGATCTGTCCCCTGGAAGATGAATTTCGCGGGGAGAGCGTTTATGCCGGCTGCTCAAGGCTAAGAGAGTGGACAAAAAATTATGTCTCCTCACGGATCAGCAAAAGCAGCGGAAGCATCTATGACCCTGCCTCCGACAGTATTCCGGAGGAGGAGCCCGGCTACAGAACATTCTGTCCCTATTACCTGAGGAGCAGAGAGGGCTTCGATCTGAACGGAACGGTCCATTTCCGGCGATCAAGTCTTGCTCTGGATGTAGTGGAGGGCTTGAAGAAGAGAATCACACCGCCATCCCTACTTTCACAGTCCTGCCAGGGAATCTGTCCTTACGAGATCATGAGCCTCTATGCCAAAAATTGCGACATGGTCATCATGAACTATTCCCATCTCTTTTCCCCGGACTTTCAAGATATCATCTTTCAGTGGCTGGAGATGGAATCGGAAAAGGTTACCCTGATCATTGATGAGGCGCACAACCTTGGCGACGGCGTGCGGGCCATGAACTCGCGCCTTCTTTCCATGCGCATGGTAGATCAAGCGGAAAAAGAGGTAGAGAGGTTCGAAGGAAGCCTTGGCCAGGCCCGGCTGGAAGAGACGCGGGAAAAGGCTTCCTGGAGACGGGAGGGAATTAGGGTTATCCGACTTCTTCTTCCCAGGCTGAAGAGATTTTTGCTAAGCAAGCAGGAGAGGATGCAGGAAGGAGAGACTCTCTTGGACGCAGATTTATTCCGCTCCTTCCTTTACAATGGCATCGAAGATATTGATGACGCGCTATCCAATTTCTCAGATGTTGCCGTGGCTGTGGCTGACCTGAATCTGGCGGAAGGCGATCGCGAGAACCTGCAGGGCGACATTCAGCCTAGTCTTGCACTGGTGCTGCTTTATCTCAGGGATGTAGAGATGGCGGAAAAGGATCCATCCTATCAGAGAAAGATTGCGGTAACGGGTTCGGGCGGCAGGAAATTTGCGCGTCTGGAGGTCAACAATATCGATCCCGCCGTCAATATCCGGCGCATCACCGACAACATCAATGCAACTATTATGCTCTCCGGCACCTTCTCGCCTCTGGAGGCCTATGAGCTGTACTGTCTGGGAGAAGAGAACAGGGCACAAAAGCTCAGCCTGCCCAATCCATTTCCCAAAGAAAACCGCCTGCTTTTAGCGGCAAAAAAGGCGACGACTCAACTGGAGATCAGGGAAGATGCGGACAACAGGGAGGAGATATCCGGGCACATAAGATCGATAATAGAATGCGTTCCCGGCAGTGTGGCTATTTTCTT
>JALNZQ010000090.1 GCA_023229165.1 Methanothrix sp. | reverse complement strand
AGCCGGTAGTTGAGCCGGGAAATACCCCGCCCGGCCAGGCGCGCCGCACCGATGCAGGCCAGGTAGGATGCAGCCGCCACTATTACTACTATCAATATCATCTGGGCTAATATGCTCTGGTCGAGAGCCATCAGCTCCTGGATGGCTGCGGCCGCGCCGCTGCGTGGTTTGTCGATAACGTAGAGCGCCACCAGAGAGAACAGAGCGTTGGCTGTATTCACCCCGGCAATGGAGACCAGGAACTCCTCCGGGCTGGGGGCTGCGCCCAGGCGCGCAGTGATCGCAGCAACTGAAGGCGAGACGCCGGGAATCCAGGCCACCACCGATCCCCCCAGGCCGCCGGAGAAGAGTGCTTTTGCAAGGGCACCGGATGAGAGCTTGATCTCGCTTTCTTTCTGCTCCGGAATCTTCGTCTCTGTAGAAAGGCTGAGCAGCAGGGAAGAGGCGCCGAAGATGCCGGACAGGAGGGGCAGGAGCACCTGCGGCTCCAGGCCGAAAGGCGAGCTTATCAGGTCTTCATGATCAAAGGCGAATATGCCGAGAAGGCCGCTGGTCAGGAAAAGCAAGCTGGCCAGGCCCTTGTACTTGTAATGCACCCAGGAGCCCTGTCCTTCGATCCAGGGTCCTCTCTCCGACCTGATCATCATGAGGGCGATGGCCAAGAGCAGAATGCCCACATATTTTGTGAGATAGTCGTAGTAACTGGAGACGATCCAGGAGAGCGGGATGATCAAGAGAATGGCAAATAGCACTGATCCCGCACTGCCCAGAGCCGAGAGCCGTACCGCCTCGATGCCTCGCCCCTCCAGCATGAGCCTGCTGCCGGGCAGAACGGTCAAGGCCGTCTCGGAATCGGGCGCGCCCAGGAAGATGGCTGGAATGGCATCAAAGAACGTCTGAGAGATGCTGGCGGAAAGAATGATGCTGGCCATCTGAAAGGGCGAGAGGCCCATGGCCAAAAGCTGCGGCGAGACGGCCAGCAGCATGGCTGCGAAATTGTTCAGATGCAGGCCGGGAGTAAGGCCGCTTATGATTCCAAGAGCAAAGCCAAAAGCGATGCAGGCGGGGAGGAGGAGGTCGTTCATTTCACTTCATTGCAATTTTCTGATAGTACATTAATATCTTACTTTTGGTTCGTACTTTTGATCAGCAATTGATCTATTTACCTTAGTGCTTACTTCCAATACAGAAATTCCTATGCCGCCCTGCGCCAGGCTTTGGAAAACCCTTAAATACTGGCACATTGTCGATCTAAATATTCCGCACAGGGATAATGATGCCCTGGGCGCATGAACCAAATAACAGGTTCGAACGCGCGCGTTTGCGCGTGAGTCGGCCCGATTGGGGCCGTGCGGAGGATTAAAATGGCATTTGAGAAGACAAATCCAAGGATAGTCCGTCTTATCGGTGAACTTAAGGCGGCCTCTCGCGAAACTGGCGCACCCCTCTGGCGCGATATCGCCCGGAGGCTCGAGAAGCCCAGTCGCAACTACGCTGCTGTAAACCTCAGCAAGATCAATAGGCATACCCAGTCTAACGATACTATACTCGTGGCTGGAAAAGTGCTGGCCTCCGGCGATCTGGAACACAGCGTTACCGTGGCAGCTTTCAATTTTAGCAGCCAGGCATTGTCCAAGATTCAGGCCGCAGGCGGGAAATGTATGACTATTGAAAAGCTGATGGCTGAACATCCCAAGGGATCGGGCATAAAGATTTTGAGGTGAAGCAATGATCGTAGTAGATGCAACTGGATTGGTCCTGGGACGCCTGGCGAGCGTAACCGCCAAGAAACTCCTGGCAGGCGAAGAGGTCAGGATCGTCAATGCCGAGAAGGCATTTGTTACTGGTGGGAAAGATTCCATTTTCGCTGAATACGGGCATACAAGAGACCGCGGCCATAAGGAGAGGGGTCCCTACTTCCCCCGCCGACCAGAAATGATCCTCAAGAGGACCGTGCGTGGCATGCTTCCCTACAAGATGGGGCGGGGAAGAGATGCATTCTCGCGACTGCGGATATATGTGGGCATACCCAGAGAGTTGAAGGGAATGCCGTTAGAGCAACCAACCGCTGCTAAGATGAGGACCGCGAGCAATAGCAAATATATCGAGCTTGGGGCCTTGAGCCGAAGACTCGGCGCAAACTTCTGAAGGATTTCCTATGAAGATAATTAATACCTCAGGTAAGAAGAAGACGGCAACTGCAAGGGCCACTTTAAAGGAAGGAAAGGGCGTTGTGCGCATCAATAAGGTGCCCTTAGAGATCTACGAGCCCCGCCTTGCCAGACTCAAGATTCAAGAACCCGTTCAGATCGCAGGAGATCTGATTAAAGCAATGAATATCGATGTCGTTGTTGCCGGCGGCGGTACCATGGGACAGACGGATGCCGTAAGAACGGCCATCGCCAAGGGTATTGTGGAGTGGACCGGCGATACCGGACTGAAAGAAGCTTATTCCGAGTACGACCGAAATCTCCTTGTCAGCGATCATCGGCACAAAGAGAGGAAAAAGTACGGCGGACTTGGTGCCAGGTCTAAGTACCAAAAGTCCTACAGGTGAAACTGCTTGATTCCAGTCAGGTGCTATTCCTGTGGCAAAGTAGTCTCCCATGTCTGGGAGGAATACCGGGAGCGCATCAAGACCGAGCCTCCCGGCAAAGTCTTGGATGACCTGGGAATAGATAAATACTGCTGCAGGCGCATGCTTCTCTCTCATGTGGAGATCGTGAACACGCTTAGGCGGTACCAGTAGAAGGGGTTGTAGGGTAGCCTGGTCCATCCTACAGCGTTCGGGACGCTGTGACCTGAGTTCGAATCTCAGCAACCCCATCATACTCTTCCTTTTGAGGTGGCTATTTGAAGGGCGAGAAATATACAAGATATGAACGTGCGCGCATTGTAGGAGCACGGGCTTTGCAAATTTTCATGGGCGCTCCAGTGTTGATCGATACCAGTAATACCGACCCTCTCGAAATAGCGCTTGAAGAGATGAAACTGGGCGTAATTCCCATCACCGTAAAACGCGATCGATTAGGTAGGTGAATTAGTTGGTAGAAGATGAGGTGATAACGGTAGCGGGAGAATATGAGACTCTCATACCAATCGATGAGTACCTGGCCGCAGGCGTGCATATTGGTACTCAGCAGAAGACGAATAACATGATGCCCTATATTTACAGGGTGAGGACAGACGGGCTTTACGTGCTGGATGTCCAGTCCACGGACAAGCGCATCCGGCTGGCTGCCAAGTTCCTGGCAAAATACGATCCGGCAAATATATTGGTTGTATCTGCGCGGCAGTATGGCCAGAGGCCGGCCACCATGTTCGCCAAGGCCGTAGGCGCCAACGCCAACGTGGGTCGATTCGTGCCCAATACACTGACCAATCCAGCCTTCCGGGGCTTCATCGAGCCCGATGCACTCATAACTACAGACCCCAGCGGCGATGCTCAGGCGGTCAACGAGGCTGTGGATATTGGCATACCGGTAATCGCTCTATGCGATACAAACAACATGACCTCCAATGTTGACCTGGTCATACCCACCAACAACAAAGGCAGGAAAGCTCTAACGCTTATCTACTGGCTCTTGGCCCGTCAGGTGCTTCGCGAGCGGGGCGAAGAGGATCGATTCAAATACACTATCTCGGACTTCGAGATGGAGTTTTGATCCATGCGGTTTCCGGCTGTTGCTGGTCAGTTCTATCCGGGTAGCGGAGCGGAGCTGGGGCATCAGCTGGATGGCATGCTGCATCCTGAAAAAGAGGTTCCTTGCAAGGGCGCAGTGGTTCCGCATGCTGGATATATGTATTCTGGGCAAGTTGCAGCTGCAGTATATTCTCGCCTGCCTAAAGCGGAAACCTATGTGATCATAGGGCCCAATCATCACGGCCTCGGTTCACCAGTGGCGCTCTCCCGTGACTTGTGGAGAACGCCTCTGGGTGATGTCGAGCCGGATCTGGAGTTGGCGGATATGCTTGCCGGCAGCATTATCGATCATGATGAGACGGCTCACAGCCGCGAGCACTCTATTGAGGTCCAGCTCCCTTTTCTTCAGAAGCGATTTCAGGGATTCAAGATACTTCCCATCTGTATGGGATTGCAGGATGAGCAAACCGCGATAGAAGTCGGACAGGAGCTTTCATTAGCCGTGCAGAAGCTTAACCGTAGCTGCATAGTGATTGCCAGCAGCGACTTCACCCACTATGAGCCCCAAGAGACTGCCAGGAAGGTGGACGCAAAGCTCCTGGAGGCCATTTTAAATATGGATGTACCCGAGCTTTACGACAGAGTATATCGCTATGATGCCACAGCGTGCGGCTATGGGCCGATAGCAGTAGCCATTACAGTCGCAGCTGCTCTGGGAGCTAAAGTCGGTCAGCGGCTTGCCTATGCTACCAGCGGAGACGTGAGCGGTGACTACAGCCAGGTAGTCGGGTACGCAGCGATTGCTTTTTCCTGAGGAGGCCCTTTATTGACTACGGCTTCGGCTCCCGGCAAGATCATCCTTTTCGGAGAGCATGCAGTCGTCTCCGGAGTTACAGCTCTTGGCGGTGCCATAGATCTGCGAGCAAAAGTCACCGTGCGAGACCTACCGGGCAGCGTGCTCATAAAGACGGAAGAGCTTGTTTTGCGAGGATTCTCCTTGGATCTGACAACCGATCGACTCACATCCACCCAGGCGGCACATGCTACTAGATATATCTCCGCCGTGCTCAGAGAATTTGGCGTCAAAGATATCCAGGTTTGCATTGATTCAAGCCTGCCGCAGGCTGCCGGATTGGGATCATCGGCAGCCATCGTGGTGGCCGCAGTGGCTGCCATAAGCCAGCACTGCGGGCTTGGCCTGTCTCGAAAGGAGATTGCAGAAATCTCCTACCGTCTGGAAAAGAAGGTTCAACAGGGGTTGGGTAGCCCCATGGACACGGCTCTGGCAACCTACGGCGGCTATCTGCAGATCTCCCGAGATATTCAGCCCCTTGATCTTCCACCACTTGAGATGGTGGTTGGATATACAAAAATGCCTCACGATACAAAGTCTGAGGTCGAGAAGGTGCAAGACCTGAAAAAACGCTACTTTGACCTGGTCGATCCCATATTTCTGGCCATTGGGGCTATCTCAAAGCGTGCCGTTCCCCTCATCAGAGAGCAAAATCCAGCGGAGCTGGGCCAGCTGATGAATGTCAACCACGGCCTCCTGGTGGCTTTGGGCGTCAGCTCCCGGGAGCTGGACGAACTGGTTTATGCGGCGATTGGCGCAGGTGGGGCGCTGGGTGCCAAGCTTACTGGAGCAGGAGGCGGAGGCTGCATGATTGCCCTACCAGGGACCGCTGGCGTAGATGCACTTATGGTAGCTTTAAGACAGGCAAGAGGAGTTCCGTTTAAGGTTATGACGGGCTGTGAGGGTGTGCGACTGGAGGGCGACTTGTGACCCGGGTTCTGAAGATCGGGGGAAGCATTTTGACCGACAAGAGCAGGAATCTTACGGCACGACCGGACGAGATTACGCGTGTGGCTAAAGAGATCGCAATCCACCCGGATGATGTAGTGCTTGTGCACGGGGCCGGCTCCTTTGGACACATTCCTGCTAAAAAATATGGTCTGCCCCATGAATTCAACCGGCAGGGATTGAGTGTGACTCATAGCAGTGTGTCCCGGCTCTGTGAAAAGGTCGTGGGAGCATTGAGCTTGGCTGGCGTCGACTGCCTGCCGGTTCATCCCCTCTCCTGCCTTCTCCTTCGGGGCGGCAGAATTGACAGCTTTTTTATGGAGAGCATAAAAGAGATGCTAAAGAACGGCATCATGCCGGTGCTGCATGGCGATGTGGCAATGGATGCCACCGGAAAGGCCGCAATAGTATCCGGTGACCAATTGGTGGCCTATATCGCCAAAGCTCTGCAAGCCGAGGTAGTTGCCGTGGGAAGCAATGTTGATGGCGTCCTTTTTTCCGGCAAGCCTCTCTCCCGGATTACAAGAAAAGAGCTTTCACGGGTAGAGAGCGCCATTGGAGGCAGCGCGGGTGTGGACGTTACCGGCGGCATGAGAGGAAAGCTGCTGGAACTTTTAGATCTGGCCGATTTGGGAATCGACTCCATGATATTTAATGCCGGCATTGAAGGAAATATTGCCCGGGTCCTATTAGGCGAATGCGTGGGAACTAGAATTGGGAGGGCAAATTGACCACATCCAGTCGCAAGCTCGATCACATCAGAATCTGTATGGATAATCCGGTAGATGCGAAAAAGTGGCCCTTCCAAGATCTGGAGCTGCTACATAAGGCTCTGCCGGAGATCGACGAGGCAGATATCGATACATCCAGCGTTTTCCTGGGGAGAAAGCTGAAGGCACCCTTTATGATCAGTGCCATGACTGGAGGCCATCCCGAGGTCAAGCAGATCAATGTTCGCCTGGGAGAAGCGGCTTCACAGCTTGGCATTGCTTTGGGGGTAGGCTCACAGAGGGCGGCAATAGAAGACCGGAGGCTGGAGGACACCTTCTCTGCGGTCAGGGATGCAGCGCCGGACATTCCCATCATCGGCAACATCGGAGCCGTGCAACTGAAAAGATACGGCCCGGAGATCCTAGAGCGACTGGCTGAGATGATAGATGCGGATGCCATTGCCGTTCATTTGAATTTCCTGCAGGAGAGCATTCAGCCGGAAGGAGACAAAGATGCCGGCGGAGTGCTGGAGGCTTTGAAATCAGCGGCCCGAGGATCGGTTCCTATCATAGTTAAGGAGACCGGGGCCGGTATATCCCGGGAAGTGGCCCTGGATCTGATCTCGGCTGGTGTGAAGATGATTGACGTCTCGGGTGTGGGAGGCCTCTCCTGGGCCAGAGTTGAGTCTTTTCGTGCTGCAGAGGTCGGGGACGATGAGCTGGAGATGATGGGGAGGCTATTTGAAAGCTGGGGAATTCCAACGCCCGTGAGCATTGTCGAGTGCAAAGCTGCGGGCGCCTTTGTCATCTCCTCGGGAGGAGTGCGAAGCGGCCTGGATGCTGCCAAGAGCCTGGCTCTGGGCGCCAGCCTGGCGGGCGCTGCCCTTCCCTTGCTAAGGCCGGCTACAAAAGACAAAGAAGCGATTGTTAGGGTTATGAATGCTTATATCCGTGCGCTGAGGATCACAATGTTTCTCACCGGATGTAAAGAAGTGACGCAGCTTGCGAAAGTCCCTCTTGTGGTTCTAGGAAGGACCAGGGAGTGGCTGCAGGCGCGGGGTTTCGATTTAAGAGCATTTTCTGTTTATAGAGAGTTGGCAAAATGAAGGATATTTCAATAATCGCTGTGGGCGGCTACAATGAAATTGGCCGCAATATGACGGCGATAAGGATCGGAAAAGATATCGTGGTAATGGATATGGGAATTCGGCTGGATCGGGTGCAGATTCACGAGGACACAGATGTGGAATCGCTGCATGCTGCCGACCTGATCAACATGGGAGCCATTCCCGACGACAGCATCATGGAAAACGTTGACGGAACGGTAAGGGCTATCGCCTGCACGCATGGTCACCTGGATCACATTGGAGCCATCTCCAAGCTGGCCCACAAGTATCATGCACCCATCATTGCCTCGCCGTTCACAGCGGACCTCATCAATCAGGAGATAAAGTCCGAGAAGATCTTCGGGGTGAAAAATCCCCTGCACGTAATGAAAGCGGGAGAACGATTCCAGGTTACGCAGGACATCGAGCTGGAGTTCATCCGCGTGCAGCACAGCATTGTGGACTGCGTCTTCGCGGCCATCCATACTCCCAAGGGCATCATAATTTACGCCAATGATTTCAAGATCGACCGGTCTCCGACTTTAGGCGAGCCGCCAGACTTTGCCCGGCTGAGAGCCTTGGGAAAGCAGGGCGTACTGGCGCTCATCACCGAGACCACCAATGCTTCCATTTCCGGAAAGACGCCCTCCGAGAAGATAGCCAAGGACCTGGTCTGGGATGTGCTCCTCGGCACGGAAGAGTCGAAATCCGGTGTCATGGTTACTACATTCTCCTCACACATTGCCCGCATCAGGGCCATAATCGAGGCCGCTCACAAGATGGGACGAAAGCCCGTGCTCCTGGGCCGCTCTATGGAAAAGTATTGGGGCACTGCGGTAAGAACGGGCTACGCGGGCCAGGGAGAGGTGACCGTCTTTGGCAGGCGCAAGTCGGTGGACAAAGCCCTGAAGAGGATCATGACCGAGGGCAAGGACAAGTATCTGCCCATCATGACCGGCCATCAGGGAGAGCCAGGAGCTATCTTGAGCCGGGTGGCAAATGGTGAGACCGACTATAATGTGGAGTCTGGGGACAAGGTCATCTTCTCCGCAGGCATCATACCCCAGCCGCTCAACGAGTCCAACCGGCACACGGTTGTCACCAAGCTCAAGATGCGTGGTGGCAGGATTTATGATAATGTGCATGTCTCGGGGCATGCCTGCCGGGAAGATCACTGGGAGCTTCTGCGCATGATACAGCCGGAGCATGTCATACCCAGCCACGGAAATCTGGTCAGCCACAGCAGCTATCTCATGATGGCTGAGGAGACGGGATACTCGCTGGGATCCAATTTCCATTTGGTAAGAAACGGGCAGGAACTCTTGATCGACTAGAGAATGGAAGTGAAGCAAGAATGGCGAAGACGATTGCGAGAGAGCTGGACAGAGAGCTGCAAATGCGAGCCGCCCTGGTGACTGGAGCCATCGAGGAGTTCTTGCCCATAGTGCATCCGCGTCCTCTCTACGAAGCCGGAAGGCATCTGGTGGATGCAGGGGGAAAGAGGCTGCGCCCATCCATGTTGCTGCTGGCGGGAGAGGCAGCGGGCGGCGACGCAGAGGCTCTAGCTCCTGCTGCGGTATCCATTGAGCTGATTCATAACTTCACGCTCATTCATGACGACATCATGGATAATGCCAATGTGAGACGTGGGCGTCCCGCTGTGCACAAGATCTGGGGTCAGTCGGGCGCCATCCTCGCAGGCGATACCCTCTACTCCAAGGCCTTTCAGGTGCTGGGCATGACTAAAGCCCGGTCCGATCTCCTCTTAGGCGCCATGAATATGCTCTCTCAGACCTGCACTGCGATCTGCGAAGGCCAGTGGCTGGACATGGAGTTTGAGGCAAAAGAGCGCGTCTCCGAGGCCGAGTATATGGAGATGATTGAGAAGAAGACCGGGGTTCTCTACGGCGCCTCGGCCGGCATGGGGGCGCTTTTAGCCGGGGCCGCTCCCAGTGTGGTCGCCGCGCTGGACGAATTTGGCAGGCTGACCGGCATGGGCTTTCAACTGCAAGATGATGTCATAGATCTCATCACTCCTGAGAATGTCTCAGGAAAGCGGCAGGGCGGAGACCTGATTGAGGCCAAGAAGACATTGATCATGATCCACGCCTTTGCTAACGACGTCCCCGTGAAGGTATTCGGCAAGAAGGATGCTACGCCTGAGCAGATTCAAGAAGCCATCCCACTTCCGGAGAAGAGCGGGTCG
>JALNZQ010000089.1 GCA_023229165.1 Methanothrix sp. | reverse complement strand
CGCAGTCAGAGCATGCCATGCCAATACCTTTTCATTCTACAGTCAATAGTGCCCTCATAATTATTTAAATCTTGCTTCTACGCACCCATAAACTGCATCTTTCATCACCTTCATCCGGCCCTCGGACGACAGCCCCTCGAAAGAAGGCTGTGGACCCTAGGCGAGGCGACGCAGGAGAACGACTGCCGGACGTGGCATGCCCACAGCGCTTCAAGGATCGACTAGCTAGAGACTGCCAACGCCCGCAAAGCTGCACATCCCGGCCCAGCTCTCCTGACATCAGGCCCGACCGGCCTCCCGGCCCCCAGGCCGCCAGCCCACGCGCGTGCCAGCGCACCCATGCTTGAGTCCGCACGAGCACTCGCCCGGAAGACGACGAAACAGCCCGGACGGCCCGGCCCACGGGCGGCGGCCAGGAGCGCGAGCCGTGGACTCCGACAAGGCTACATGCAGGGCAGCCGGGCGCAGCTGACCCACAGCCCGTAAAGATCGAAAAGCTGGAGGACCGCCACGAATCTCTTTGGGCGTCCTTTATGCCTTCGTGCCTTTGTGGTTGGCCGTAGCTGCTTGGTTAGAATAATCATGCGACATAGAAGATTATAGAGAGATAATCGGCACATTTATTTAGAATGTGATGTGGTTATGCGTTTATCATAACCGGTATGAAAATATTTTAACTAAGTTTTTATAGCATTGTCTGCCCGTTCATCTCCTATCAAGGATCGTGGAAGGGTATGAAAATGACAAAGTATGCAACTATTGCGGCAAGTGCTTTTGTACTATTGCTGCTACTAACAACCATGGCAATGGCAGGCGATCCGAACGGCTCTGGCACCTATACGGATGATGTAGCTGGGCTGAAGATCGCCACAAACTTCGCATGGACCCTCATTGCAGCCTCCCTGGTATTCTTCATGCAGGCCGGTTTTGCCCTGCTCGGTGCAGGGGCCCTGAGGGTGAAAAACACAGTCAATTACTTCGCCAAGAGCTACATGGACTTCTCCATAGGTGCCCTGGCCTACTGGGCAGTGGGTTTCGCACTCATGTTCGGAGGCTCCAAGCTCTACGCGGGCCTTGAAGACGGCAATAGTATAATTGGGTGGAGCGGGTGGTTTCTCACGGGAGATGCCTACGATGTCTCAACCATGATGTTCTGGATGTTCCAGGTCGTCTTCGCAGCTACTGCTGCTACCATAGTCGCCGGTGCCTGCGCAGAGAGACTCAAGCTACAGGCTTATCTCATATACAGCGGCATTGTTACCGCTATCATCTACAGCATCTACGGCCACTGGGTTTGGGGCGGCGGCTGGCTGGCAACTCTGCCCTTTGGAGTGGGCGCAAGGGACTTCGCCGGCTCCGGCGTGGTGCATGCTATCGGCGGCCTTGTCTCTCTGGCGGCCATAATACACCTCGGACCGAGGATCGGCAAATTCAACCGAGACGGTACACCCAACGCCATACCCGGTCACGACGTGGGCTACATTGTCCTGGGCACATTTGTGCTCTTCTTCGGATGGTTCGGCTTCAACCCGGGATCGACACTGGCGGCCACGGATCTTCGCATATCCGTGATAGCAGTCAATACCTTCCTGGCCGGAGCTGCCGGCGCAGTGCTGGTATGCTACTGGACCTTCCTGAGATCGGGGAAGGTGGACATTGCCCTGACCTGCAACGGCGCTCTGGCAGGATTGGTAGGAGTTACTGCATCCTGTGCTTATATCGCCACCTGGGCGGCGGTGGTAATAGGATTGGTGTCTGGATTAATAGTAATGTACGGCATAAGGTTCAACGACTGGGTGCTCAAGGTAGACGACCCCGTGGGCGCTGTGGCAGTACACGGCTATAACGGTCTTTGGGGCCTTCTGGCGGTGGGAATCTTCGCAGACGGCACCTATGGAGGAGTAAGCGGCCTTATCGTAGGCAATACCGGCCAGATGATCGCTCAGATCATTGACGCGGCAACTGTCGGCCTTTGGGCATTTGGAACGGGCTATATACTGTTTGCCCTGCTAAAGCACACCATCGGCCTTCGCGTGTCAAAAGAAGAAGAGCTGATTGGATTGGATATAGGCGAGCATGGCTGTTCCGCCTATCCGGAGTTTGTGACTCAAGAAACCGGTGAAGGCATGCCGGTAGATTCATCTGAAGGGGTGAGAACATGAAAATGATACAGGCTATAATCAGACCGTCCAAGGTAGAAGACGTAAAAAGTGCCCTTGATAAGGCAGGCTATGCAAGCCTGACCACTCTTGAGGTAAAGGGACGGGGACGGCAGAAAGGCATAACACAGACGTGGCGTGGTGAAGAATACAAAGTGGATATGCTTCCCAAGGTGAAGGTGGAGATCGTTGTCCCGGACGAAAAAGTAGACGAGGCTGTTGAGCTGATAAGAAAAGCGGCACATACAGGGAGCATTGGCGATGGGAAGATCTTCGTTCTGCCTGTGGAAAAAACCATACGGATCAGGACAGGCGAAACGAACGGCAAGGCTCTCTAGCCTGCCTATTATTTTTTTAAGCCGCGGCGCCTCCTCGGAGCCGACATTTTTTTATTTTTAGACGCAATACACCGCAGCTTGCTGCAATTGGGATCAAACTGCGTGCGGCCACCCCACCCAAAAGGATGGAGTATGCTTCGGGCCGCACGCCCTCACGCCCGGTTTTATGGAATCCCGAAATCGTCGAGCTTTCGTTGACCAGATCCACTTGATCAGAATTATCGTAACTCTGTTTTCGATTCCCAAAGAGTGTTTGTTAATCAAATCTAAGAAAATATGAAAACCGGGCGAGGATTCACTTCATCCCCAACCTGAAGGTAGGGGTATTCGTGACCCTCCGCGCTCCCGATGTAATAAAGAATCTATCGATCAGGGCGTTGGAGAGCGTGACGCTAAACCGCCACGCACCCCCGCTCCTTCGTGCGCACCCGCACCACGTCCTCCACCGGATAGACGAAGATCTTGCCGTCCCCAGCTTCGCCCGTTTGGGCAAACTCGCAGATGAGGTCGATGACTGACTCAGCATCCTTGTCCTCGACCACCATCTCCAGCTTCATCTTCTGCAGGAACTCCACCCGGTAGTCTCCGGCCCGCCATTGCAGGGCGATGCCCTTCTGCCGGCCCCGGCCCTTGACCTCGGTCACAGTCATTCCCGAAAAGCCCTTATTGTCCAGCTTGCCCCGCAGCAGGTGCAGCTTCTCGGGCCGAATTATAGCTTCTATCTTCTTCATCTTTCCCCACATTACATGTAAGCGCCTTCGCCATGCTGGCTGATGTCCAGGCCCACCGATTCTTCGTCTTCCCGCACACGCAGGCCCATGACGGCGTCAATGATTCTGGCCAGTCCGAAGGTGACGATAAAGGAGTAGCCCCAGGTGACGGCAATAGCCAAGAGCTGCACCAGGACTTGATGAGCATTTCCAGAGATCAGGCCCGACGCGCCAATGGTGGCGAAGATGCCTGTGGCAAGAACGCCCCAGGTGCTGCCCATGCCGTGACAGGCCAAAACGTCCAGCGAGTCGTCCACCCTGCCGCTGCCCCGGATGAGGATGATGGAATAGTAGCCAACGATGGCGGCCACGATGCCGATCGGCACCGCCGCGAGAGGTGTCACGTAGCCGGCAGCGGGCGTTATCGCCGCTAGACCTGCAACTGCGCCCGTGACAATGCCCAAGGCCGAGGGCGCTCTCTGCCGCCAGGAGAGAAACATCCAGGTAGTGGCCGCAGCCGCGGCTGCGGTGTTGGTGGTGACGAAGGCATTGGCAGCTATGCCGTTTGCCGCCAGAGCCGAGCCCGCGTTAAAGCCGAACCATCCGAACCAGAGCAGAGCCGCGCCCATGACTGCGGTGGGAATGTTGTGTGGCTCCATTGGGTCTGTGCCAAAGCCCTTGCGCACACCGATGACCATCGCCACGGCCATGGCGGAAACGCCTGCCGTGATGTGCACAACTATGCCGCCCGCAAAGTCCAGGGCACCCATCTGCTGCAGCCAGCCCCCGCCCCAGACCCAGTGGGCCACTGGATCGTAGACTAGAGTAGCCCAGGCTAAGGAGAAGACGAGAAAGGAGCTGAACTTGATTCGTTCCACGTAGGAGCCTGTGATCAAAGAGACTGTGATGATGGCGAACATGGCCTGAAAGATCATGAAGGTGAGAGAGGGAATGGTCAGGCCCTCTTTGACGCCCATGCCAACGCCCGCCAGACCCAGGAAGTCCAGGCCGCCAATGAGTCCAACGATGTCTTTTCCGAAGACCAGGGTATAGCCGTACAAGATCCATTGCAGGCTTATGATGCTCATCACGGCAAAGCTGAAGATGATAGTGGAGATGGCATTCTTCTTTCTAACCATGCCGCCGTAGAAGAGGCCCACGCCGGGAATCATGATCAGGACGAGAGCGGCGCTGATGAGCACCCAGGCGTTATCAGCGGCATTGATGGCAGGATCCTCCGCAGAAGCTGAGCCTGCCAGCAGTGTTGATATTAATAAGCATAATATTAGTGACCGGATGGAAAGCAACATTACCACCAACGAGTATGATAGAAACCTATTTAATAAGCATATTTGGGAAAAGGTATGCACAGTTCATAAGAAGTATGAAAAGATCTTAATCCAGGATTCCTAAAGGCTATGATTTTTCTGCATTCTCAATTCGCAGAGCCCGGAGACTCAAACTTTTGCTTTCTCTTCTCTTCCTTCTTTCTCTCCACCCGGTACTCCTGGAAAAGGCTCTCCAGCCGCTCTTCTTGCAGTCTGGCCAGACGAGATTTCATCTCCTCTTCCCAGGCAATGCGGGCAGCAGCTACATCCTGAGGCCGCACGAAGGGCATGTTATTGATTTTCTGCACAGGCACACTCTTGCTGGTGAAGATGGGAATGCCCAGACTCAGGAAGTGCTCACGCACAGCTGCGGCCATCTCGCCCTGCGCTACCACTCCAGCGATTTCCTTTTCCCGCAGAAGCTCAACCGTGCTCCTCCCACCGCCGCTGGCATCCTCCAGAAAAATCCAATCCCCCTTTTCCAGGCGATATTGCTCCGCAGCCAGCAAAATAGACTCACGGGTAAAGGCTGCCAAAGGCTTGAGCTTTTGCAGGCCACGCGTATCCTCAATTATCTCCGCCTTCTTCTGGCGCTCCAAAGTCTTTTTCAGTTTTTTGATGTACTTTCTCTCCGAGCGCAGCACCGATCGCAGGCGCTCGATCTCTTTGTCTCGGATCTTGATCTCATGCTGTCGCTTGATCTCGCGAACCGTCTTGTCCCGCAGGCGATCCAGTTTGCCGTTTGCTACCCTCAGAGCGACCTCTTTTTCCGCCAGGCCGGTCCGCAGCTCATCCAGGTAAGAGCGCAGCGTCCTGACCTGCTCGGCAAGCTGCTGGTTTTGCAGACGCAAGGCTGCGGCATCAGCAGAGATATCGAGTGATGCATCAATAACGGCTTTTTCTCCAGACGGCTGTGCCTTTTGCCTAGCGGAGGGGGCCGAAGAAGGCACAAATTCGGCAATGGCATTTTCAATGGAATAGCCTCGCACCACCAGCGCCTTCACCTCGTCGGGATCGATCTCGGTGGGAGACTTCTTTTCCACCAGCAAGAATTTGTTTCGATATTTTTTAAAAGCGCTGATGGCAGCCGCAAGAGCATCGCGCTCATGATCGTTCTTGTAGCCAAATTCCTTTCCCAGAGCAATCTTCTCTTCCGCAGGAATATCCCCGCCCGGAGAGAAGAGAACTGCATTAAAAGCACGCTTGACCTTCTCCACGCTGCCAGGCGTGGGGTAAACATCTGTGGCGACTACAAGCGATCTGCCTCTTGCTGCGATCCATTCAATCACATCCGAGGAGGACAAGCCCCGGGAGCTTGTCAGGTCCACCAACTCGCCGGATAGGTTCAGCGCAGCGATGCCGGTCGTCGTACCAGGGTCCAGGCCAACGATGATGTATCCGCGCCCTTGCGAAAGCGGCTTGTACTGCAGCTCGGGCCGCTCCATGCTCTGCACCAGCAGCTGTGCATCGGTGTAGTAACCGGGGCGGATTTGCACCTTCTCGCGGGGCGCTTCCACCACAAACTCGGCCCGGGTATAGCCGCCCAAGCCCTCAACTGCCCGTGTGGTGTACTGCAGCCCGGCCTCACGTAGCTGCTTTTCCACCTCGCGCGCCAGGCCCATCACGGCACCGTGAATCTTGCGGGTGTAGCGGTTCTGGCTCCATCCACCCCGACCTAAAGAGCGACGCCGGCTCACCTTAATCCATGTCCGCTCCTGGAAAGCAGATAAAACAGACCCGACACCCTTGGCCGCCAGCCGGGCGCAGGCCTCCGCCTCTTGCAAAGGATTGGTGCGGTCGAAGGTGATGCCATGGTAGCGGGCCAGCTTGATGAGGGACTCCGGCTTCTCTGCGCCTGTTACCTGCACCATCTTGGTAGTGGGAGGCACCCTGCGCAGGATATTGATCAGCTCCCTTCGATCCGAGGCCAGCTCGTGGAGGTTGTCCATGGCCACGATCTGCGGCTGGCGCTCCCTGATGAGCCGGATCAGCTTATGCCGACTGATCATGTGAAAGCTTGCGACGTCACCCCCATCCAGGATCACCATGGAATAGCTCGGCGTCCTTCTGCCGGATGGCGAGCCGCTGGCAATATCCACACCAAATATGCTCAATGGTTCTCTGCCTCCCGGACGCGCGAGAGCGCCCTTTCCAGTGGCATTTCGATCCTGTATTTTCGCTCGAAGAAGCGCAAGACATTGACCAGGTCCCTCTCAAATGGCTCTTGGGCATGGGGATGGGTGACCTCTACAGCCTGAGGCCAGTCGATGATCTTGGGTCCGGACTCATCGACCATCACGTTAAACTCGGAAAGGTCAGCATGAATGATGCCCAGCCTCCGGGCTTTTCCAACCTCGCCTAAGATCATGTTCAGTCCGTTCTCGGGATCGGAGAGCGTGATGCGGTTGAGTGCGGGGCCGCCTACAAATTCCATGGCCAGAACATGGCGGCTTACAGCAAACGGTCTGGGAATGGATACTATTGGGTAGAGTTTCTCCATGACGGCAAACTCGTGGCGAGCTGCTAAAGCTGCGGCATAAATCCATGGCACTTTGGTCTGATCGGTGAGATGATCGCGCAGGCGGCGAATATGTTTGAAGCTGGTCCTTCCCTGACGGTGGAATTTGATGGCCAGATGCATCTCACCCAGGGCTTCGTATACCACCGACTCTTTGCCTACCCCGATTCTTTCACCAAAGGCTTTCACGGTCCCTCGTTTCACTAAATCGGACAGCGCCAGAAGATCATAGGCATCAAAGTCAATGCGGTAGCCGAGGTAGTGCATGCTCTCCCGCTCTACCAGCTTCTTTTCAAAAAGTTGGCCTAACCGAAACTCCACCTTGCGGACCGGCAGGCCGGATAACTCTGAGATCACATAGGATGGGACCCATTCGTGAGTCTTCATCCCGGTCTCAATAGCACTGAGCAGGGAGCGGTCCTCCCGGCTCAAGCCTAATAATGCTAGAGCTAGATTTTCCACATATACTATTATGTGATTATTTTAGCTAAAGCTTTGCCCCCAGGGTCTGCATGACATAATCAGCAAACTGGGAGCCTGTTGCCCCATCGGCTCGCCCTGTGAGGACGACCTTTCTCTCCAGCTGGCCGCAGACGTCCAGTGCATTCTCCAATTTGGCCGCCTGATTCACAAAGCCGATGTGGCGCAGCAGCATGACACAGGCACGCATCATGCTGGCCGGGTCGGCATAGATTGCTCTGCCTTCCTCCACCATGCGCGGAGCCGAGCCGTGGATAGCCTCGAACATGGCATAGCGCTTGCCGATGTTGGCGCTTCCGGCTGTGCCCACGCCGCCCTGAAACTCGGCAGCCTCGTCGGTGAGGATGTCTCCGTAGAGGTTGGGCAGCACTATGACCTTGAAGTCCTTCCTGCGCTTTTCGTCCACCAGCTTGGCAGCCATGATGTCCACAAACCAGTCATCGAAAGCGATGTCCGGGTATTCTTTGGCCACACGTCTGGCCGTCTCCAGGAATTTGCCGTCCGTGGCCTTGATGACATTGGCTTTGGTGACCGCCGAGACCTTTTTAATGCCGTTCTTCCTGGCATACTCAAAGGCCAGGCGCACAATCCTCTCCGAGCCGGGCGTGGTTATGACCTTGAAATCTACGGCCAGGTCATCGGTGACATTGTAGCCCTGGCTGCCCAGGACGTACTCGCCCTCGGTGTTCTCCCTGTAAAAGATCCAGTCGATGCCCTTCTCCGGAACTTTGACGGGCCGGACATTGGCGAAGAGGTCCAGCTCGCGGCGCATGGAGACATTGGCGCTCTCCAGGTTGGGCCATTTGTCACCCTTCTTGGGCGTGGTGAGTGGGCCCTTGAGGATAACGTGGCACTCTTTTAGCGCCGCCAGGGCGTCCTCGGGAAGGGCCTTCATGACTTTTACCCGCGACTCAATGTCGAGACCCGGAATGTCGCGCAGCTCCACCTTCCCTTCGGCAATCTCATCTGCCAGCACATATCTCAGGACGCGCACGGCCTGCTCTGTGATGTAGGGGCCGATGCCGTCGCCGCCCACCACGCCGATGATGAGGGGGTGGAGCTTGCTGTAGTCAACCCAGGTATCTCCCGCCTTTATCTGATCAACGCGCAAAAGCTGCTCCTCCAGCAGCCTGGCGAAGTGCTCCTTCGCCTTCTCTATGGCCTCGGTATGAATCATGAATCGCACCTATTCTTCTAAGGCAGGTGGCGGTTCTGGAAGATCAATCTTTTGCAGAATCGATTATTTTCACCCCGCTCACAGCAACTATTTGGAACTTCATTATTTTATTCCTATTCAGGACACTCCTCCTGAAATCGCCAGTGAAACGGCAGCTGCACACCCCGATGCAGGCATCGGGGTATTGAGATAAAAATAATAGGGTGATTATCGAGAAGAAGCAAATAGTGTCTTGAGCTCTAATCCGATCCTTGAGACTATTCCCCCCTTCTTGAGGTAATTTAACCTTTTTGTAATTTCGGCTTTTTCGCCCGAATAGTCATTTCCTTCCTTGATGTTCATTAGTGAATTAAATATCAGTTTGCTTGAATTCAGCTTTGCAAATCTCAGATCAGGCAATAATTGATGTATAAACTCATCTACTTTTTCAAAATTAGGATCATCTTGCTCTAAATGATTTTTTGTTTTTGAAAGCAGAGCATATTCATATCGATCTAGATCCGCTTTTTCCTTTAAATAATCATTTAATCTATTTATTATAAATCCTACAAAAACGCCCAAGAGGCCAAAAAAACCCGACAGCAATGACGATTCATACCAACTGGTGTTGTTTTTTAGCAGGATAACTGTGTTAAAAGGATAGTTCATGATGGATATATCGTTCATTATCAAAACACCCCAAAACGCTACGATTCATTTTTAATGCTATTAAATAATTCGGTCGTGTACTCATATCATTGAATTGGTATCCTGAATGCCATTAGCTCCTTGATAGTCCATACATGATCAGTCAGTCCTTCTGCCATCGCAGGTGT
>JALNZQ010000002.1:22236-41074 GCA_023229165.1 Methanothrix sp. | reverse complement strand
AATGATATATCTGATCTTCTTCTCTGTTAGCTTTACAACCTTATTCTTCTTTCCCATGCCTTTTTGATGGGTATATAAAGTCAAGAGTTTCGGGACTCTACACGTATTGAGGAAAACGATCAAATATAATTTATTCGCATGTAGTAAGCTTGCCCAAAAAGGAGTGTTTTTGCCGTGGAGCCAATGATATCGCAGAGAGTGCCAGGTACCGGAAATGTCACTGTCTATCCCTACCTGTGCAAGATCGACATAATGTCATCCAATTCTTACCTTTTCTCCAGCCCGGGACAGATCGCACTCATCGATCCGGGTGGCGTACAAAGTCAGGCCGAATGCTTGGAAGAAATGGTTCAAATCCTGCAAGATGAGCTGCCCCGCCCGGTTGTGGTCTATCTTACCCATGTACATATCGATCACTGGTATCAGTTGAAGCAATGCAAAACACTATCCAAGGCCTTTCTGGCCGTACAGGAGACCGGAGCTCGGGCTCTGGAGACTAACGACCCCCAGATGACCCTTTCCTTGCTGCTGGACCGGCCTATGTCAGCAGTTCCCGTCGATATCAGACTACTCTCCTGTCATGACAAAACAAAATTAGGCGAGACTTCTCTTAATAAGAATGGGTGGAGTTTCGACTACGTCACAAATTCCAGGTGGATCGCAGAGGACGCAGTGCTTTATAGCCAGATTGTGCCGCTCGGAAAAGAGGACTGTCTGGAGATCTACCACACCCCGGGGCACAGTCCGGACGGCGTCTGCATCCGGACCGGATCGATGCTCATCGTGGGCGATGTCTTCTTCGCACCCAATCCGGGAGTGGCTGGGGCCTATGGCTGGAGCCAGAAGGATTTTATGCAATCCATCCTGAAGATTTTGTGGATTCTGGAAAACGAAAAGATCCTCATCTGCGGCTGCGGCCACGGCAAATTCATCGACGCCCAGACGGCACATAAGACCCTGCAAGTCATGTACTCAGATGCAGCTTCTTTAAAGGACCTGCAAGAGATTACACCCCACTGGGCCCGGCGGACCTCAGACTATGCCCAGGATCTCATAAGCGAGCTGGAGAGAATCTTCACCATCATTGCCGGTCGGCTGGCCTACATATCTCATGTGCTGGGCGAGCTGGAGGAAGAGGCGCAGGCCAAAGAGCTGGATTGTCTTCTGGACACTGCGCACATGGACGAGCTATTTGTTGACTTCCATGCTTTTGCCAGAGAGCTTCATGCCGGAAAGAAGCTGGACATAGAGATGGTGCATAAAACAGGGCAGGTCGTAGGCAGGCTGGACAAGCTCTTCGCCAAGAGAAAGCTGGAATCTGTGCTCGGTCAGTCTCTTCTGGAAAGGGCAGGCAGACTGCTCAGTGACTACGCTGCGACTTATCGCGGCTTTCGCCCCCCTTACATTGTCTCCCGCGTGGACATCAACCGACTCATCGAGGTGGTCTTGGAGAAGTTGCTACACCACTCCTATGAAGAGGAGGCGATTATGCAGGCGGAAAGTGTTGAAGACTTCCGGTTGGCACTAATGGCTCGTATCGCACATGTAAATATATTTGAATACGTAGACTTGGCCTTTTGGCCAGGCTCCGGGAAGCCTTTCGCACGCATGGACCAAGAGCGCTTTGCTGATATATTGATCGATATGCTGGAGCGGTTCGCAGGGGCGAGAATGAAGAAGATTGAAATCGCCACAGCCTTGAAGGACGAATGGTTGACGGTGCGCATCACGGGAAGAGGCGAGTGCACTTGCCATCCTCTGAGCCAGTCCAAAAGGTTCTTCGAAAGGAGCCTGGCGCTCTCGGGAGGGCTTTTGCAGACTTCTTTTGAAGCGAATAGCCCCTGCGTGGAAATCGAGTTCTCCACTCTTCAGGATGAGGTGTGATGGGGGCGCATGCAGTAGAGGGCCAACAGGGCACCACCCTCATTGCCAAAGACGGCGCGCCCTGAAACAGCCACCTGGACCTGCATTGCTGCAAGATCCTATCATCTGCGGCAACTACTCTGCCATTGGGGCGGCATGAGTCGGTCGAGACCAGGCAGGCGGTCAGCATCAGTGTCTTTGATCCTGGAGACGCAATAATGAAAGAATTAAATACTATCATGAGGAAGATAATATTAAGGAGGGATAATTGTTTCAAACTTAGCTAAATTAATAATGCCTCTTTTAATCGTTTTGGTTTTTTTAAGTTCCTCCGGTATACTGGCTACAGATAATAGCGAATCTGCCGGCATACCTGGAGATAGTAATATTGATGATAGCCTCTTAACAGCCAAAGAAATCATTGCAGACGACTCTAATCGAATAAACAGCGCAAACGAACTTTTGACTAACCGGAGAAGAGCTCTGACCGCGGAATCGAGTCTCGAAGAAGTTGCCAATGAAGACGTCATATCACCTCAACAAAATGTTCTCGTCATCCAGGCAGCAAAGAGCACTCCTGCGGAATTGGCTTCTTCAAACCAGACAGATGAACGGGGTATTCAATCAGATTGCGAATCACAAAATATTGGATTGACCTACAAAGACTCAACACAGTGCTGGCCAACGGTGGCCCAACCGCCCAAGGGTTCACCCAATATAGTCTTCCTTGTGCTTGACGATATCGGATATGGCGGTTTGGGATGTTTTGGCGGTCCGGTGGAAACGCCAAATATTGACAGACTGGCAGCAGGAGGCCTGCGCTATAACAACTTCCACACCACAGCGATCTGCTCTCCATCTCGCGCTTGTCTGCTCACAGGCCGAAACCACCACTCAGTAGGCGTAGGTACTCTAATGGAGTTTGCCAGCGGCTATCCGGGGTACAACGCCCATATGTCGAAGAGCGCCGCCACAATACCGGAGGTGCTCAGGGACCAGGGCTACAATACATATTGTGTAGGCAAGTGGCACCTTGCCCCCTCGGCTGATATCAATGCGGCAGGGCCCTACGATCAATGGCCACTTGGCAGGGGATTCGAGAGGTATTACGGCTTCCTGGAGTCTCACACCAGTCAGTGGTATCCTGATCTGGTCTACGGCGAGCACCGAATAGATCCGCCGTCCACGCCTGAGGAAGGATACCATCTCTCCAAGGACCTGGTAAACCGGTCTATAGAGTTCTTGAGCGATGGCAGGCAGGTTGACCCGAATAAGCCGTTCTTCCTCTACCTCGCCTTTGGCGCCGGCCACTGGCCGCACCATGCGCCTAAAGAGTACATCGATAAGTACCAGGGCAAGTTCGACCAGGGCTGGGATGCAGTAAGGAATGAGACAATTGCCCGGCAAAAGGAGATGGGAATTGTACCGCAGAACACACAGCTGCCTCCAAGAGACCCCTATGTTAAAGCATGGGATAACCTGACTGCCGACGAAAAGAAGGTATATGCACGCCTGGCTGAGGTCCATGCAGGTTACGTCGACTACACCGATGAGCAGATAGGCAGGTTCATTGACTATCTGGATGAGAGCGGTCTACTGAATAATACTATGATCATAGTGCTCTCAGATAACGGCGCATCTCCTGAGGGTGACGCCAACGGCTACACTAATATGGTGCTATGGTCCAACGGAATGTCTGAAGGAGGAGACACTTCAGGGTTCTTGGCGAATTACACTCCCTTATCCGGATCTAACATAAGCAGCATGCTGACAAAGCTTGACGAGCTGGGCGGGCCCATGAGCTATCCAACCTACCCGCTCGGATGGGCCATGGCGGATAACACTCCCAACCGGTTCTACAAATGGACGACCAATGAAGGCGGCGTGCGCGATCCTTTGATTATATACTGGCCGGCAGCGATCAAGGATAATGGAAGCGTTCGCTCCCAGTTCAGCCACGCCATCGACATAGTCCCAACGGTCTTCGAGGTGCTGGATATCCAGGCTCCAAAGGTCTATAATGGCGTTCCTCAGAAGTCCATTGAAGGGACCAGTATGGTCTATACCTTCAATAACCCCAACGATACGACCCATAAAATAGTTCAGTACTTTGAGATGATGGGCACGCGCGGCCTCTGGTACAACGATTGGAAGGCAGTCGCTTTCCATCACGTAAACACCGGCGGCAACTTCGATCAGGATGTTTGGGAGCTTTACAACCTTACCGAGGATGTATCGGAAGCCAACGATCTGGCAGCGAAGTATCCGGAAAAGGTAAAAGAAATGGAAGAACGCTGGTGGACCGAGGCGGGCAAGTATAACGTTCTGCCTCTGGACGATCGCATCGGAGCACGCTACGATACCATTCCAAAGATCGGGACGTTCACATACTATCCTGGAACTGAAAAGATCATGGAGCCCGATATTCCCGATACCATGAACAGCTCCTACACAATCACGGCCTACGTCGATATCCCTGCTGCGGGTGCTGAAGGCGCACTCTTCTCTATTGGAGGAAGGTTCGCAGGCCTGTCCCTGTATGTCCAGAATAAGCACCTGGTCTACGATTACAACTTCGTGGGTCTGAAGCATCACACAATCATCTCGACGAATGAGATACCCACGGGACCGGCCACATTAGGCTTCAAATTTGAGAAGACCGGAGCTTTCCAGGGACTTGGGACGCTGTATATCAATGGCTTACAGGAAGGCCAAAAGCGCATCGCTCCAACGGTACCAAGGCGGTATTCTTATGAAGAGGGTCTGGAGATAGGCAAAGATCCGCAAACGCCGGTGACGGAGAGCTACAAGAGTCCTTTCGAATTCACCGGGATTCTTACGAAGGTTGTTTTGGAGGTTACGAGCTAGATTAGAAATTTCGAAAAATGAATGGGCTTAGGAGCTGAGTGCTGTACTATTGGGGTCCTGGCCAAGCCGGGATTCCCATTTACGCCCATCAATAATCAAAGAAATTGTATAAAAACCTCATGGCATCATCTTGGTGACGATAAGCCTCCATTCCCTACCATGAAGCCCTGCGGTTGTCCAGTAGCTCTCCTTGGTCACTACTCTTTTATTGCCTTCCGTGACTTGGAAGCTATAGTAATCATGGCCCGACCTCGCTGTAATCATCTTCTCTCCCAGGGCCAGTAGGCTGGGGTACGGCTTATAAAGCGGATCTTCAAAGAGGACCTTGCCTATCTGGCTTGCATCCCGGTCGTAGGCAATTAGGCCATCCAGATGCATTAACCAAAAGCTGTAGTCAGTAATATTGCTCCGATTGTTGAGATTAAAGTGGAGCTGTGGAGCTACCACGGCATTCAGCAACTTATCCGGTTCAATGATTGCACTGATTCCTCCCAGGAACTCTCCATGTGGTGAGAATACCGGATACGCCAGAGCAGTGCCGTTGTATCCTTCTACCAGCAGCAACTGTTTGCTAAGCGTAGGGGTTTTATTCTTCAAGACATGCGCTATGTGTTCCTGGCTGCTTATATCGGCGCCCTCACCGCCCTTGCATCCGTTGCATTCGGCTATAATGATCTTCCCATCCTTGCGAAATGTCACTGCTTCGACCAGGTTTGAGTTTGTCTCTAGCAGTTTGCGCAGGACTTCTCGTGCAGAAGTCCCCTCCAGGCCTGTTGCTGATAGATCATAAGATGCATTTGCCACGTCCAAGTCCAAATCATTCAGGCTTCCCTGCACATTTGCCTGAATCTGGAGCAGCATGAAGAGCATGTCGACCCCGGATTTGGCGGCAGATACATTGCCCATAGGCTCATCCTGGCCAAACGCATCGATGGCGCAAAAAAGTAGAGCGATCCCAATCGCTACACAGGCAGATCTGAAGACCCTACAACCCATTGTTTTCTTTTTATTCATTTGGCTTATCCTTCTGTGTTGAGAATTCTATCCCAGCTCGAAGCTCGTTACTCCATAGATCCTGTCCATCGGTAAATCTGGGTCTTCCTTGGTGTACATGCGCACAGTCTCGAATACTGGATGCATATGGTGTCGTTTGGTCAGATCCAGGGCTAGAGAGTTTGGCCCAGGCGTATCCAGGAAGACCGGAGCGCCCTGAGGAGCACGGCCGCAAAGGGCACAGAACAGACTATCAGCTACCTCATCATCATCTGCAAAAAGCGGCCCGATTTTATAGCCCTGATGGCATTGTCTGAGGACACCATAGCCTTCCAGCTTTCCATCATTCATAGCTCCGAAGGCAACCCCACCCGGTTGCCAAATCCATGATTTGGCGAATACATGCCTGGGCACCGGGAAGTATTGGTCGTCATAGGCCAGAAGATCTTCCATAGGCACCTCGGATAGATATTTTACGCCCTCAGATCTGCACTCATGTCCCGTTCCAACTCCCTGATGACGCACGCTCCTGTAGCATGGCGAAAACCCCTTGCGCTCATACAGCTTCTGCTGCTCCAGGACACTATCAAGCCCGATGTTCCTGCCCTCCAGATACTTCATACCCGCGTTCCAGATCGCGGTGCCAAATCCCTGGCCTCTGAATGTGGGTCGGACTATGTAAAATCCCAGGAAACCAAATGAGGACCCGTAGGCTACTGCAGAGATGCTTGCAACTGGTTTGTCATCGAGTACGCCCACGAAGAAGCCGTTTGAATCAGTTGTGTAAAAGGTTTCAGCATCGTGAATGCCGGGATTCCATCCTTCGGAGTTGGCCCAGGATATGACGAGATCAACTTCATGCCTTGCTGCTCTTCTTATTGAATATCCCGTTATTGTCATTTTGTCCGCACCTACTGTTCGCTCTTCGAGTAGATCCCTGAGCCCAGGTACCAGGTACCATCGACGTCCGCTACGTAACTTAGCTTGAGCGTCGGGGTCATGTTCTTGGTTGGGTCGGGATAGATGAAGTAGAAGAAGCCGTTCCCCAATCGGGCCGCATCAATGGCTTGCTGATTGATTTGAATCCCGTTGGGATCTTTGGTATCAATCCGGCTTGTGCCTATTAGCTCAGGCTGATAAGGATGGGCTAAAGTCAGACCATTGTAATCGTAGGCAAAAATATAGAGGCCATCTCTGATAAAGTTGCCTTTCGGATCGCTAAAAGCCTTCAGAGCCAACTCTCTGCCTTTCTCATGGGCAAACTGCACAGCTTCCTCAACAAAGGCTACAAGCTCGTCTCTCTCCTCCTGATCGAAAGAGGCGGAAATGTTGGAGAGGTATGTCCCGGAACCCAGCCACAGGCTGTCGTCCACCTTCTTAAGGTAGATCAGCTTTAGCTCTTCCCTGTCTTCATGAACGGGATTTTGGAACACCAGATACAAAACCCCACCCCCTCTTTTAGCCAATGCAAGCTCATTTCTGACCACTGCCACGTCGTTGATGTCCAACAGGCCTCTTTGGTCGTGGCCCACCAGTTCCGGCCTGATGGGATGGGCGAGATTGGTCCCGTTGAAGTCGTAGGCGAAGATGTACAGCTCACCTCTGACAAATGATCCGGAACGGTTATTGAACTGCTGGAGAGCCTTCTCCTTTCCGTTATCCTTTACATAGTCTGCGGCCTCGTCCACGAAAGCCGTCAACCTATTTATTTCTATAATCTCTGTAGCATTATCATATCCAACTCCGTCCACCGTAACCTTGGAAGTTGCGAGTGTTGTCGATACTATAATTAATATAGAAAAGAGCAACGTGAATTCGCTTCGATACATCAACATGAGATCTCCGCCAGAATGCTGACAGTTCTCCTGGGTTAAAAAAGTTACTGGAGGTTAAAGCCCTATTGTTAGGCAAAGTACATAAACTTAGAAAATTATCTTATTATTGGTTTATGATTACACAGCAATGGAGGCAAGAGAGCATTTATACAGTTATAGAGGTAGTTGGATCGTCTCCTACCAGCTGGGAGGATGCTGCGAGAGATGCAATCGACACGGCGTCTGAATCCCTTTGGAACCTTAGAATCGGCGAAGTCAAGCAGTTGGATGTCAGCCTAGACGAGATGGGAAAAATAGCCTCATATCGGGCAAGAATAAAATTTTCATTAAAATACGACAACTGGAAGGCAGAGCTCGGCTGGAAGGGCCAGAGATGCAGGTCATCTCCGATTCCCCATAAAGGATAGTAGTATGATGGTATTGGCCAGAGTGGCCATAGCAATTGGCCATGCGTGCTGTTGGCTGTGATGTGGCAAACTGCGTGCCTGGCTTGGGAGCAATGGATATTTTTTTAGGATTATTGATGCTTGAATTCCTCTCACACGGCCCTATTCCATTCGACGGTCACGTGCGCATGGAACGCCCGTACTTGTACGGGGATGTGCTCGCCTCCATTTGCAAGTCTCCGGCGCTTTCTTCGGTTTGCTTTCTGCCGCAAGAATCGCTTGCGTACCACTGAGCGAATGACAGGTCTGAAGTAAGGAGCCCGGCAGTCGCGGGAGATAGGTATCCATGGCAATCGTCCGTATTGTGAAGCAGGCAGTATCCAGAGCTGTAAACAGATCATTGAATCATCTGCTGGAAAATGCAATAAAGTTCACTGAGCGGGGCAGGTTGCGATTCATGTTTCTTCTGACACCAATGATTTGATTCATTTTAAGGTCATAGATACTGGTATTGGGATTCCCAATGACAAGTGGAATTGTCTCTTCCAGTCCTTCAGTCAGGTGGATGATTCTTTGACGCGCAAATATCATGGGATCATCCCAGGACGCGGCAAAAGCCAAGCTAATTCTTGAGGAGCAACTATATTTATTTCCTGAACGGCAAATGGTGGCAAGGGATGTGAAAGACATATGTCTAAAGAAGAAACCATGGAAGAGATAGCTGAGACGCTTGCCTCCATCAACGACAGCCTGGAAGGAATCAATGCTGAGCTTGAGGATATCTGCATGTCGAGCAAGATGTTGATATTCTTCAAGATGATTGAACTAAAGCCGGAGATGAAGGAGAAGCTTGGGCCCTTGATCGACGACCTGGCTGAGTCTATGGATTTGGGCATGGGTGAAGAACCAGAAAAGGAATGAATGCCCAAGGGCGGATCTTTAGGAAAAGGCCCTCTTCTATAAATTTTTAAGGCGTTTTTGCTGGTTGGTATCACATAAGATTATTACGAACCAACAACGAAAGAAGCATTATTTAGGATGGCCATCATAAGAGGGCCTAAAGCACTATTGATAGGGAAAAAAATCAAAGAGAAGAACAGCTAACTGCACCCTCCGCATCCGCCTCCTCCGCCTGCCGTCGAGGTTGTAGTTCCCCTCGATCCGGAGATGGGATACATGATGTTCGTGTATCCGGCCAGGCTCTTGTTTGTCCTATCACTGGCATAACCGGATAGATCAAGAATCTTTTTGCCGGAAGAATCGGACGTGCCGGCGCAGGGCACCACAATTGATGGTCCGACCAGAGTAGAATTGTCTATTGTTGTACCATTAATCGAGCTGTTATTCAATGAAGAGTTATTCGTTGCTTCCTGAATTTCCTGAGAGCCTTCCGGGGCCTGAACGGCTTTTCCGCTGGAGACGGAGGATGCCGCTAGATTCAGATCACCCATATACACCATCGCTCCGCCCGGTGACCACTGGGCAGAGACATTAAAGGCCAGGGCAATTAACATGACACCAAAGACCAAGGCCGCATATTTTGCAGATAACATACGTATTGAATCCCCTACATAAATATCTATTCTGAGTCTAAAGATGTTCTTAAAAAATAAGGGTTATGTGCCCGCTCGAGGCACATAACTCAACATTTCGGTCTACTGATTTACTTCTTGGGTGGCCAGTAATCCTTCATCCAGCCGATGATGCGTCCGGAGTCTTCTGGGCCGACCATGATCTTGGCCTTGCCTGCGAAGAGATCCTCCAGCTCGCCTGAGAACTTGGCAGCCATTCCGGGCAGAACCATTGCGGGGAACTTCTGGTCCTCCCACTTGAAGGCAGCCTCGTTGAAGGAATCCAGGATCTTGGTAGGGCTTAGCTGGCCGCCTGCCACAGACGCCTGCACACCGATTCCATCGGTATTGATGGCGATGATGTAGGCATCAATGCCGTTGGAGGCGATATCCGACTCTACTGTGTAGTAGGTCAGGGCGAAGTTGGTGGTCAGGAAGACCGGGGACTCAGCTCCCGGATTGCCAACCTTGTAGATGCCGGGCTTGACCTGCACGGGCGTCCTCGGGTCGGTGTAGATGTTGAAGCGCAGATGCATATCCGGCATCATGCTGTGAGCGTCAAGCGAGTGCTTGATCATGATGGCTCCGCCGCGGATGACAAAGGCAGCAGTCAGAACGGACTCCCAGTAGGAAGCACGAACTGGATCATCAGTGGTCAGCCAGGCGTTGATGGGCAGCACCATGACAGGATAGGCGATATCCCTCTGAGCTTCTTCCACAGCAGCTCTTCTCAGATTGATGAAGTTGAGCAGAGTCTGCTGCAGCAATTTGCCATTGGGGGCGGTGCCAGGATCAAGGACGAGATCAGTGAGGCCCATTCCGGCAAAAGTGACAGCCATGGACTTCAGGGCATCCAGATCGAAGGGCACGCTGAGGGTCACAGGCACCTTATAATCAAAGGCGAGCTGAGCGACCTCCTTCCAGTTGTCCTTGTTGGCGGCGTAGATGAGGGGCCGAACCTTGGCTGCGACCTCAAGTCCTGCCTTGAGAACGGCGGGATTGAAGGAGCAGAGAATGAGCGGGAAGTCCGAATTAGCCATGACCGTCTTGACACAGGCTGCGAACTTAGCCGGGTCGTCGCTTACGGAGCGTACCGCAATCATCTCCACACCCTGCCACTTGCCGATGTAGAACTTGCGCCAGGTAGAGATCTTCTTGACACGCTCTATCAGCTTGGCCTCATCCATGTTGTCGGCTACATCGTAGGCAAATGGTGGCTTGTTGAAGAATGTCATCTGGTGGCGGAACATGACGTCCTCGCCGCCAACCTTGACCTGCTTTTCTCCGACGCCGATGTATACCATTCTGAGCTCAGGAGCGACGATGCTCTTGAGGGTCTCAAGCTTCTTGGCGTACTTCTTCTCATCTACCAGTGGTGTGCACTCCTCTACCTTTCGGGTCCTGGCGATCAGGCCGGCGGCAAAGGCCATGCAGGTCTCCTCTTTGCACTTCTTGCAGTTGGTCTGTGGAAGCTGCTTGTAAAGGTTAAGCGGGCTAGTTTCCTTCATTGTCTCTCACACCCCCATCTTGAGCCAGGCGGCAGTATCGGGCGTCTTGGCCTCAATTCTTCCCATCAGGGACTGAGTGATCTCATGCACATAGGCAACAGCCGTCGGGTGCATCATCATGAAGATGTCCACGCCGGCCATAGCCAGAGAGTATCCGGTCAATATCTCCCAGATTGGGCCTCTCAGCATGCGGTCTCCCCAGTCGGAGTCGTCCTTGTTGGGTGAGCGGACCATCCAGGACTCTCTGACACCCCAGGCGTTGGTGGTGCCGGAGGACATGGGGAAAGTCAACTCTTCGTCGCCCTTCAGAGCGCCGAGGCGAATTCTCTCCATGTTGGAGTAGGCGAAGTCCAGGCCGTAAGCGAGCGCGGCTGTCGTTGGGTCCATGACGATGGACTCGCGGGGAACGCCGGCGACCTTCATGAGCTTCCTGTTCAGCTCCTTCTGAGAGTTGATCTCGAGCTGTGTCCAGGCGAGGCACACATGTCCGTTGTCCACACAGGCCTTGCCGATCTTCTCCCAATCCATATTCAGGTTGGCAGAAGCGATGAGAACGCGCTCGCCAGCAGCCACCTCTGCGGCCTTGGAGAGCACAATTGGGTCCTTATTGGGGTTGCCGGATCCGCCGATACAGATTGGCACATCCACAGCCTGCAATACCTCCTCAACGGTCTTGACTGCATCCTGAGCGGAGGTGTCCTTGAGGAGCGGATCAGTGCTGATCAGGTGAACGGTTACCATGTCGGCGCCGAACTTCTTGACGGCCTTCTTGGCCCACTCGCCTGGAGAGTTGATGACGTCCTCATAGTGCATCTTGACGGCCTTGGCCATGCCGATGGGCATGTCGAAGACGTCCATGGTGATCTTAGGGGCATGGGGCATGGATGCATCCGGGAAGAAAGGCATAGCCTTCTCGCCGCCCAGCTTGACCACATGACCGCGGCTTCCGCCATCGGCCTTAGTAGCGCCCAGTGTGACCTCCTGAATGGTGTTCCTCCAGGTCTTGTCTACACCGACGGTAAACTTAGCGCTGGCAAGAGCTGATGCCATCTTGAAGGCTGGAACAGCGGCAGCCGCTGCAGCCAGGTCCTTTGGAGCTGGAGCTATGGCCGAAGCTATTGCAACCGGCTGGAGCAGGTTCTCTACGGGATAGCCTACCGCCTTGGCAAAGTTCATTAGCTGCATGGCGATCTTGGCCGCCTCTTGCCCGAAATAGTATGCGAACAGGGGGCCTACGCCGCCAGCACCTGCATCTATTTCTATCTCTACGTCACCCTCGATCTTCAGTCCCTCGAGGGATTGAACATTCATTTCTGTTAATGTCTTATTCAGGTCAGATAAAGTGATCTTCTCTGCCATTCGAATCACCCTCACAGGCCCAGTTTCCCGACGACCTGCGCCATCTCTTGCACTGCAGGCGCATCATCGGGAAGGCCCATCAATGGATCTCCCACTAAATCGAATTTGGCTAAGCTTTCATCATAGGGGATAGTGCCGATAACCGACAGGCCGATGCCTTTAGCATTCTCCAGAACCTTATCCTTGCTTCCCGCGGTGACCTTGTTCACGATCACATAGAGATCTTTATACTGGAGCTCGATCTCGCGGGCAGTGTCACGTATGCGCTCGCCTGTGGTAAGCCCTCTTCTGGACTCATCCGTCACCACGATAAGATCGTCAAGGTCGGGAATGGTCTTCCTGCTGAAATGCTCCAAGCCCGCCGGCGTGTCAATGATGATCAGATCGTAGTTGGCCGTGGTCTTATCCATAACGGCGCGCAGAAGATTGTTGACAAAACAGTAACACCCGGATCCTTCCGGCTTGCCCATGACAAGAAGATCATAGCCCTCCTCCTCCAAGAGAATCTCGAAGATCTTGGACTCGAAAAGCACCTGCTTATCCGTATCCGGCGACGCTGTGAACCGGGACTGCTGCATGAATTCTCTCATGTCGCCTATAGTCTTTCCCGCCTTTACTCCGAGAGCATCAGCGAGATTGGCATCGGCATCAGCATCAATAACAAGCATCCGGTACTTTTTCCCGGAATTCTTTACGAGATGTCTAATGAGCATCGCGGTCACGGCTGTCTTGCCGGTGCCGCCCTTACCGGTTACCGCTATAACTTTCCCCAATGTCTAGCCTTCCTTACTTTTTCGGTCTTATGATAACTTCCGCTACATGGATGGACGCGCCTCTAAGCTCAATGGTCATTCCACCCGATGATGCTGCTGGCATAGCGAAAGCTGGAGCTGATGCGCCTGCTGCTGCCGCAGGTGCGGCGGCTGGTGCTGCTTCTTTTTTCTTAAGCTTAAGCTGCATAATAATCTCCCTCACTTTAAACTGGATCGATAGCATTCGCCTCGCAAAATCCGCCTCTCCCAAAAAAGGGGATAGGCAGGACTCTACTTAGCGAGTACTACCTTGTCTATGCTGATCTTGGCATCCTTGAGTATCAGCTTAATGCCGCCGGCGCTGCCGGACATGGAAAAAGCTGGTGCTGCTGCTGCCCCTGCGGCTGCAGGCGCGGCGGGGGCCGCGGCTGCAGGTTCCTTCTTCTTGAGTTTTAACTGCATAGATTTTCACCCTCTTTGTTTTTTACTCACTCGAGAACGCCATCAGCCTGCAGAGCCTCGACGACCTGCATGAACTGGCCTTCGGTCAAGGCAAGCTCGGACTTAACGGTATCGATGTTGATGTCTCCGCCGGTCTTCTCGATATAGGCCATGACCTTCTCTTTGATCTCGTCGGAAATATCCTCGAGCTTCCAGCCCTCGGTGATCTTCTTGTTGTCAACTTTCCTGGTGACGCCGTTGACAACGGGATGGTCAACCTTGAGCAGGAAGGTCTTGAGAGCTGCAATATCCTTGGCATCATCCTCGGTGGCGATCTTGGCCATCATGTCCTCATCGATGCCAGCCTTTACTCTCTCCTTGAGACCCTTGGACATCCAGACGATCCTTCTCCAGCCGCCGTCGGCCTGGAGGAACTTGGGAGAGAAGTAATAGAGAATGCCCATTCCCAGGAATCCTACAACCTGCTTGCCGCCGCCTGTCTGGCCTGCCATTGTTGAGAAGGGCAGTCCATTGGGGGTTGCTCCCCTGAAGTCACGGTCGGCCAGACCGATGCCGTCAACCTCGGGCATGTAGAAGCCGATGGTCTCGAAGCAGCCACAGGAAGTGTGGGGCGCATCAAAGAATGTGTATAAGAGCATCCTGCTGTACTCGCCGCCCGAGCGCTTTGCGGCCATCTCGTTGATGGCTTCGTACTCGCCGGAAACTGCGTCAATTGCGGTTCCTTTGGCTATGGGGAACTGGGGGCCCTCTGGGTCCACCTTGGCGGCAGCGCGTCCATCGAACCAGGTGATAGCTCCGCACAGGGATGGCCTGTCCGGGGTGACCACGCAGGCGCTGGTGGGAGCGAATGCCTGACAGAGTGTGCAGCCGTAGAAGACATCGACGTCCTCATCGTGCAGTCCCTTGGCGCGCGCGTCACGTGTCTTGTAGACAGCCATGGCGTTGGCCAGCTCTTCTTTAACCTTGGCGGGGTCTGTGACAATGGTGATCTCCATCTTCTCGATGAAGGGCATCTCGGCCTTGTACAGATCGATGACGGGGGTAAAGATCTCTTTCCAGGAGGTTACACCCTTCTTCTTGAGGCTCTTGCCGATCCTCATCCAGATATCGTATCTCTGGTTGAGGTGCATGAGACCGCTGATGTAGGAGAGCAGGGCGTGGTTGCGCCTCTCAATGATGGACTCCAGATCCTTCTCAATCTTCTCGCCGCCGACCTTGAATATCATGCCGAAGGGCATGATAGTGCCTTCTTTCATCTCTCCGAGATCGGGACCGATAACAGTTACCTTTCCATCGGTGATCTGGTCCATTGGTGTGGCCAAAGACAGCTCGAATCCGTCTGCCTTGGGGCCGCCCAACTCTACCCATAGATCGTCCTTCCTGATTCTCTCGCCCTCATACATGGGGGATATATCCAACTTTATGTCTGCCATTAATACACCTCTTCTGTTTTAATGAGATGAACTTTATTTCTTCATTGCTGCGATTACTTCGTCCACGGCTGCGTGATAGTCGTCGGGAGTGAAGGCCATGTTGCCAAATGTCATGTTGGCGTTGATGTGATAGTACCGGTCAATGGATATGCGCTTGATGTCCCGGTTGAAGTTCTTGAGTGTTGAGAACATGGCGTTGGCGAATTTGTAGAAGATGCCCATAAAGATAACGGCATCGTACTGGCCCTTTCCATCCATGCCCATCCAATCGGAGAAGCGCAGGTTGCTGGTCAGGGGATGCAGGCCGATCTGGTAGACGTTCTCCAGGTAGCCTCTCTCTACAAAGCCCTTCACGGAATGCGCCGTGGCGGCGATAGGTATGCCCATTTTGCCGATTTCGATCATCTTATCGAACATGATGGGATCGTCAAAGAGCTCTGCTCCCACAACGAGCAGAGGCCTCTTGGCCTTCTTAATTATTGCGCCCATAACCTTCGGCATGTAGCACTTAGCCTGCTCCGGCCCGGGAACCTGGGCCATCTCAAAGGGAATGGGGTTCTTGGTGGTGTCAATGCCCTTCTTAACTTCTGCTGCCATTTTTATCTCCTCCTTGCCCTCACTTCTTGGTCCTGATCTTCCTGGCCAGGTTGGTCGGATCGAAGCTCACATCAGCGGGCCGCAGCGGTCCGGAGAGGATCTTCTTGGCCTTCCAATCAATCTTCCAGCCGAACTTCGACTCGAGAGTCTTCATCATATCTTCCTTGTAAACCAAGGGAAGGTCCTTGACGTCTCGGACGAAGATGTGCCAGTCGTCGGGCAGCTTGCCGAAGTACTTCATGGAGATATCGCAGTAGTGAGTAAGCTTGATACCTCTGCCAATGCTGTTATCGGAAGGCCGGAAGCAGAGTTTGGCCATCTCCAGCATTGCCTCTTCCTTGGTCTCGGCAATGTAGAGCATCGCCTCAGGCGCGGGCTCGATCTGTTGCATCTTGCCGTCGCGAGCATCTATGACCATCCAGTCCTCGGGCTTGTCCGTCCGGCCCATGAAAGAGCGGCGGTACATGACAGAGTGAGGCTGAACGACTACTGGTATGCCAAGCCGGTTGCAGCCGGTAGCGATGGCAGCAGCCTTCTGCGAGTAAGCACCCCAGGCTACACCGCAGGCGCCAACTTTGTTCAGGATGTAGTCGGCGATATCGTCGAAGTTGCCTCTATGGTTCCGATGGGCGAAGATAGTCGATACTTTGATTGCAGCATCGCCGATGTTGGCGTTGGAGACGCATGAGCCGGTATTGCAGATGTTGCGGCCGTCGAAGCCTCCTGGATACTGTTCCCAGATTGTCTTGCCATCGGCATCAGTATAGAGGGACATATCCATGGCCATGCATCCGGAAGTAACGACTATGTAGCCGCGGTCCACGAATTCCTTGGCAATGTCGTAGGCTTCTTTGGTGCCGTTGGGATAATTGCTGCATCCGACCAGAGCAATAACTCCTGGAATGGTGCCGAGCACAATGGGCGCGCCTACAGCTCGAATCTCAGTGTCGCGCGCGGGCCCGCGTCCGGATCTCATCTTGAACTTCTGATTCTTTACAACCTGACGGTTGGCAAACTCAAATAGGTCCAGGATGTTAATGCCCTGTGGGCAGACCTGCTCGCACCTGCCGCAGCCAACGCAAATCTCGTAAGTGTTAGAGAATGTCGTCATGTCGCCCTTGACTGCATCCGCAATAAGCTTGCTGATTCTTATATGGGGCGGGCAGACGAAGGCGCAATCGTTGCAGGTTGTGCACTTCTTGATTTGCTCCTGGAACTGCGCTTCTGTGATCAGGTTCTGGATATGAGCCTCGGCACGCTTGGGCTTGACGGCAATAGCGGTCTTGATGCCTACGATTCCTGCTTTGGCGGGGTCGAGAATGGCAACGCCTGGAACCTTGAAGTTCACCAGATCATCCACTATGGCATCGATTGGATCATTGGTCCTGTCCACCAGTCCCAGCATGATCTTGTCCGTAGTAGCAATGACGGGGATCTTGCGCTTTTGGGAATCTGCCAGAACATCGCACCAGACGCACTGCTCATCTACCATGACGCAGTCCATGACACCGGAGCGGACCATCTTTCTCCACCAGCCGATAGCACCGGCTACCTTTGGCTTCATGCCTATGCCGGCAGGAACCTTGGCTTCACCCTTTCCCAGACCAATCCTGTTCAGGTCATGAGCTGTGCAGCAGACACCGCCTATGTCCACCTTGTCCCAGAGACCGTTCTCTTCTGCATAGATCATGGCTTCAGCGCCGGCTGCCAGGTTGTGGCCGTAAGCGATGAGAACGCCCTTGCTCTGGTCCATGGTGCCCATGCCGATCTCGATAATGGGGGCATCAGCTGCGCCACGGGGCATGTTGTAAGCCACAATCTGCAACATGTCGCAGATCTCCATGCCGAGCAAGTCCAGCATGCCGGCATGCAGAGCTTTGGACTCGAAGTCTATGTATGCGCCCTCTTGACCGGTGTGGGTAGCTGCCAGAAGCTGCACGACCCCTTCCTCAAGGTAATAGAGTCCTTCGTTGAAATCCTTGAAGCTCCTGGGCTTGGTGCCCATGATGGTCTGATATAGGGGAGAATCAACCAAAATCTCGTCGCCCATGTCGAACTTCATGTCGCCGAACTTGTCCATGCACCAGTGATAGAGATGTCTGCCGTGGGCGGAGTGAGCACAGGTGCCCATCAAGCATGCAATCAAAACGATCTTGCCGCAGGCACCGGCCTGATCAATGCCGCATGCGCCGCGCTTATTTCCGGTAAGGTCGCATGGACCATAGGTACAAAGGGTGCATGTATCGTCTGCCGGGGCGTACATGATCTTGTATCTGTTGGCGATCATATGATCCCAGGACCGGAGCGTTGCCACGCCGGGCTTGGGATGCGGACCCATCTCCTGGTCCCATTCATCCGCTTCCTTAACGACAGCCCCGATGTTGATCTGGACGTTCTTCATGTCCTCAACCGAAAAGCTGCCCTCTTTTGTTGCCATCGGAAATCTTAGCCTCCTCTTCCTTTGATATACGCCGCTTGAGTTCGCATAGAGTAGATAAAACACTTTCGGATACTTAATAATATAAAATTATCTAAATTGCCGATAATTTCATAGTAGTATTTTTATATACAGATCAAACGCACATAGTGATACGATCCAGTCACGATCGTTAATGGATTATTTTCCGCCCACAAGCTTGAAATGCCTTCCCACAAGAAGACGCTGGCAAATCCATGATAAACCGGATACGGAAGAGCTTTGCCGGAGCGAAAGAGTGCCGGCACGGCGGCAAAGTACAGGAAGCGGCATCGATCCTGGGAGCGGAGCCGTTGGACTTTTCCGCTAACATCAATCCCCTGGGCTCACCGCCGCTCAAAGAATTGCTTATGGAAGAGCTGGCGCATATTGGCCATTATCCGGACAATAGCTACCGGAACTTTCGTCGCGCCGCAGCAAAATTTGTAAATGTCGATATGGAATGCATCGTGCCCGGCAACGGCTCCTCGGAGCTGATCAGGCTCTTTGCCGAATGCTGCTTTGATGAGGGGGACATAGGCCTAGTTCCCACGCCCTCCTTTGGCGAGTACACCAACCAGTCCCTTCTGGCCGGAGCGACTATCAAGAAGGTAAATATCGGCGAAGACGGCCTGCCGCTTCTGTCAGACGATGATCTTGCAAAGGCCAAGCTGCTCTTCCTGTGCAACCCCAACAATCCCACGGGAAGGCTCCTCTCTGCCCATCAGGTCACCGATCTGGCCGACAGATGCGAAA